>JAQIBR010000262.1 GCA_027858955.1 Bacteroidales bacterium | reverse complement strand
TTTTTATTGAGTTGGAACATAAAATCAGTAGGAAATCTTTTAATATTTCTTTTCACAGCTTGGTTTAGCACTCTTGTCTCAACTTCATACAGCATTGCCAAATCGAAATCCAACATTACTTTATATCCTCTGATATCATATATTTTATTTTGTATAACCAAAAGTTCCATATTTACTATTAGATTTAATGCATTAGAAATTATTTGCTTTCTAATTGGGGCGCGTGGGGCAGCACTCGGACTCACTTCGGCTTCGCCTGTCTCAGTCAATTGACTGACGCCAGGCAGGCTCAGTGCGAGACGCTCAGGGCTGGCGCGCGTCATTTTTTTATTACTCTGCAATTATTAAGAGATCTTCTCAAAAGTCCGATTATTACTTTGTGCAACTTTTGCCAAAGGCATCCCTATTCGGGAGTGAAAAGCTTTGTGTTCCTTAGTGGCTCAGCTTTTTATGTTTTACCAAAGTCGTCAATTGCCTTCGGAGTCACTTAATGACTATTAAATGACCACTGAATGACTTTTTCAATGACTATTTAATGACTAACCGATAACTGCAACCCTTTCCTACAACAAAAAATCTTCGAAATTGTCTCGGTGTATGATTTTAAATAGGCTTTCGGGATAGGTTTCCAGAAAAAGTTTAGGTATTTTGTGCTTAGCTTCAGGATTCCATTTGAATTCGTAGGCGGTTAAAACGCCGTCTTGTTCTTCGACATAATCAATTTCTTTTTGTTCTTTAGTACGCCAATACCACGAATTGACCCAATTTTGAGAATATTGAGTGTATTTCATTCGTTCAGAAACCATAAAATTTTCCCATAAGGCACCTATATCTGTCCGAAGTTCTACTTGGTTAAAATTAGCAATCAGGGCATTTCGAATTCCATTGTCGTAAAAATAAATTTTCCTGCTTTTTTTGAGTTCGGAACGAAGGTTTCTGCTAAAGGATCCTAACCTGAAAATAATAAAAGTCTGCTCTAATACTTCAATATATTTTTCTACTGTTTTAGCATCAAGACCACACAATTGCGACAACTCATTGTAAGAAACTTGCGAACCTACTTGAAATGCGAGTCCTTGCAACAACTTGATGAGCCCTTCTGGTTTTTTAATTTGTTCTAATAACAGTAGGTCTTTATATAAATAACTATTAGACAACTGTTTTAAAATTTCTTTTTCAATACCCGCATTATTTACAACATCTGGATAATACCCATATACCATTCGATGAGCCAAGAGTCGCTTTTCTTCCAATAAACCATGATGAGCTACCATTTCTCCAAAAGACAAGGGATACATTTTGTATTCCCATTTGCGTCCCGTTAAGGGTTCGTTGAGTTTATTGGCTAATTCAAAAGAAGAACTTCCTGTAACTACTAATTGAACTTCTGATATTTGATCGGTTATGAGTTTCATTCGCAATCCTATATCTTGTATGCGCTGAGCCTCATCAATAATAATTATTTTTTTGTTTCCAAAAATAGCTTTTAATCGTGTAGCTGAAATGGCTGCAAAAATTGCCTGTACATCTATTTCATCTCCATTCAACCACAATACGTCTTCTGAAGTGCCAAAAAGCATTTTCAACAAAGTGGTTTTTCCAACTTGCCGAGCACCTATTAAAACTATGGCTTTCCCTGTATGGAGCTTACTTTTAACTAATTTTTCAAGTATTCTTTCTATCATAATATTAAACATCAAAGAGCAAATATACTACTTTTACGGATTTCAATCCTGAAATGTAGTAACTTTTACGGATTTCAATCCTGAAATGTAGTAATACCGATTAGTCAACTAAATGCCGCATATTTTCACTTTGTTCAATTTGCGGTTTTGTTGATCTATCGGCATTAACCATTGTAAATTCAAAATTTGCTATGCGGCATTTTGAACTACAATTGGTATAACTTTTACGGATTTCAATCCTGAAAAACTTAAAACAACTACTCGAAATAATTCAATGTCTCATATCCACCATCTCTTAAGTACTGGTCTTTTTTCATATAAGAGAGATTACGCGGATTTGGGCGGATTACACTGAATGATTTGGATTTGGACGGATTAAGCGGATGTTGTGTTGATGAAGCGCTTCCAGGTCAGGCTTTTTTCTCCGAAGTTTATTAATAGGCCCACTTCTAATTCCGTTGATTTTAGATAGTTGATTACTTGTTGTTTTAAATTTTGAGCCAAAAAACTAACTGACTTGATTTCTAAAATAACTTTATCATAACAAACAAAGTCAGCAATAAAATATTTATTCAACTTATTTCCATCATAATAAACAGATAGCTTCTTCTGACGTTCAAATGGAATCTCGGATTTTACTAGTTCTTTTTCCAGGGCTTCTTGATACACTGATTCGAGAAAACCGTTACCCAAATGTTTGTGAACAATCATACATGCTCCAATGATTTTAAAGGTTTCTTCTTCAAATAGTAGTTTTGACATAGAACTCTGTTTAATCCGTTCAAATCCTTGTAATCCGTGCTATTCGTAATAATTCAACTTTGAACTTTGAGCTCGGAACTTGGAACTTTTTGACTAAAATATTTCGTTAGTTACTTTAAAACGATCCAGTGCCCGCCTTTTGCAGGGCCAATGCGTTTGATTTTACCATCCTTTTTCAAAATGCTAATGTTTTTTTCAACTCCACGTCTTGACAATCCTGTTTTTATTGCCAATTCTCTCTGCGTAATATTCGGATTGTCATTAATCAACATCACTATTTTCTCCACACTTTTCTCCACACTTTTCTCCACACTTTGGAAGCTTCCTTTAAGAAATGTTATTTGAAAACCACCAGCGTATTCTTCTATTATTGGCTCAGGCATTCCTGCATTTTTCATTTCCTCTGTCATTAACAGGATTCCCCTGCCCCACGCTTCTATATATCCGATTCGGAAAAATATATTAGCAATAAGTGCATTTCTTCTTTTTGAGGGATGTTTTTGTTTCAACATTTCTACACTCAGCGGGGCAATCAGTGTTCCACTATTCCAAAAGACGATCCTGTCGTTGTACACACGAATAGTAATATCCGTTTGTTCGGTATAGTCTCTGTGTACAATGGAATTTACCCCGTTAGATAATTCTTAAGCCTTGTCTTAATATATCTTTTACCCCAAGATGTTTTTAAATACTTTTCGCGATGTGTCGCATCTTTCTGATTCAGACATAACTCATAATAAATTAAAATTAGTGGTCGTCTATTTTTAGTAGAAGTCACTTTACCACTGTTATGATAAAACATTCTATTTTCAATATCTTTCGTATAACCCACATAGAACATATTATCCTTTTCACTTCTCAAAACGTAGACATAATGCTTCACAAGTCGAATATCTAACGGGGTAAAATTGCTTCCCTAACTGCCTTTTCGGGATATTCAAGACGTTCTTTGCGCTCGATGCCTTTGTAAGTAATCGGTGAATGCAAGTATTTAGTTCTTAGGATATCGATAATTTTATCGGGCATTTCCAAAACACTTCCTTCAATAATATCCTGGCTAATCAGTTCGGTGTCAGACAACCCAAATCTACCGATTTTGACAGTTGCTGTTCTGATATATTTTTTAGGACGCTTGCTGAAAAGTAAAACAGCTGCTCTTGTAAGCTGACCATTTTCCTTTATCAAATCCAGATTTCCAAGTGTTAATAATATATCATCATTTAGAGCTTCTACGTACAACCTATTTTCATTAACGGCTTTTGTTATAAAACGACGAATCAATTTTTCATCAAGTTCCTCCAATTGTGCCTGTGGTATCGTAATTTCGTCCCATGTGATGTTGTCTTTCTTTAAAATATAGTCCCGTAATTCATGTCCATGAAGTTCTTGGACGGTGCTTCCACTACGCATGAAATATTTACCATGGAAGGAAATGGGAACAGAACTTGGTGTAACAGCAAGCTTAAGAATATCTTTCCCATTCTGTTTAATTAGTTCGACATCCACAGTAATACCCAATAATTGAACAACTTTATTTGGAATATTTTCCAAAAGCTTTTTGTAATTGTCAATGCCTACCACGCTTCCATCATCACTTATTCCAATAAATAGAGACCCTCCATTTGAATTGGCAAAAGCAGCAATTACTTTCAGGTAATCATCTTTCCAAATTTCTTTAAACTCGGTATGTGAATTTTCTATTTTCAAAGTCCTATGCTATGTGTATAAGTAAGTGAGGGTGAGGTTGAGACTCGCTTAACCTTAACCTCTGCCTTAACCTGGTTTACTCAAAATAGTTCATTGTCCTAAATCCCCCATCTTTAAGATAAGCATCTTTTTTCATTAGATGTAGATCAGATTTCATCATGTCTTTTACAAGATAGGCCAGGTCATATTTAGGTACCCAGCCAAGTTTGTTTTTAGCTTTGGAGGCGTCACCGATTAATAATTCGACTTCGGTGGGGCGGAAGTAACGGGGGTCGACTGCAACAACCGAGTGTTCGAGTGTTGGAGTGTTCGAGTGTTGGAGTATTGGAGTGTTGGAGTGTTGGAGTATTGGAGTGTTGGAGTATTGGAGTATTGGAGTATTGGAGTGTTGGAGTGTTGGGTTTATCTTGGATTTGATACTATTGAGGTGCTGACTGCCTACTTTCTCTGTAAAAACTTTCTCGTCGATTCCTATAATATAGCCTTTCTCCTTTAATCCTTTGCCTTTGAACTCCAGCTCAATGCCAGCTTCAGCAAAACTCATGCGTACAAAATCTCTTACGGAAGTTGTTTTACCTGTTGCAATTACCCAATCTTCAGGTTCTTCTGCTTGTAATATCATCCACATCATACGTACATAATCTTTGGCATGGCCCCAATCGCGTTGAGCATCTAAGTTACCCAGATATACCTTGTCTTGAAGTCCAAGTGCTATTTTGGATACTGCACGAGTAATTTTTCTTGTTACAAAAGTCTCTCCTCTGATAGGTGATTCATGATTAAAGAGAATTCCATTACAGGCAAACATATTGTAGGCTTCTCTATAATTTACAGTTATCCAATAAGCATACATTTTGGCCACTGCATAAGGTGATCTTGGATAGAATGGTGTTTTTTCGGATTGTGGAACTTCTTGCACCTTGCCATACAATTCGGAAGTGGATGCCTGGTAGACTCTGGTTTTTTTCTCCAGTCCTAATATTCTGATTGCTTCCAACAGTCTTAGAGTTCCCAATCCATCAGCATTAGCAGTATATTCAGGAGTTTCAAAACTCACCTGCACATGACTCATAGCTGCAAGATTATAGATTTCATCAGGTTGCACTTCCTGTATGATACGGATCAGGTTAGTGCTATCAGTCATATCACCATAATGCAAAACAAAATTTGCATTTTCAATATGAGGGTCTTGATATAAATGGTCTATCCTATCTGTATTGAATAAAGAGGAACGCCTTTTAAGACCATGAACTTTGTAACCTTTTTTAAGGAGGAACTCACTGAGGTAAGCACCGTCTTGTCCGGTGACACCTGTTATTAGGGCTGTTTTCATTTTGTTAATGTGTTAATGTGGTGATTTGATGATGTGGCGAGCTGGCGAGCTGGCGAATTGGCGAATTGGCGAGTTGGCGAACTGGCGAGTTGGCGAATTGGCGAACTGGCGAGTTGGCGAGCTGGCGAAATGGCGAAACTGCGAGTTGGCGAATTGATGAAATGGCGAAACTGCGAGTTGGCGAATTGGCGATGAGTTGTATTCATAGTTTCCATTTTTCTGGATTTGTTATCATTTTGACTAACATTGCAAGGATGTGATCGTATTGATCGTATAATCGATCATGAGTTTCTTTGTCGATATACTTACAATCAAAGGAAACATCTAACCAATATTTCGTTTCATCGGCTTCGGTTTCTGAATCATTTAATTTGTAAACGAAGTTTTTCGGGTATCTTCTCCTTCGCCAAGCTTCAATAATATTTGCGGTAACAGAACGAGAAGACCTGCGTATTTGACTTACTAAGTCATATTTTTCTTCAGAAGGATAGGATTTAGTTAAACGGAAAATCTCCATAGATGCCTTATAAGCTAATTTATATACATCTAATTCTCTCGCGGAATTTATTATTGTCATATAATTATGATGTAGTATTTTTCGACCTATCGCCAGCTCTCCCTATCTCCTTCTCGCCCTTTTTCGCCAGTTCGCCCCATCGCCAGTTCGCCCTTTTGCTCCTTGCTCCTTGCTCTCTGCTCCTTGCTCCTCGCTTTTTTCTTCAGCAGGATAAGACTTGGTTAGATAAAAAATCTCCATTGCTGCCTTATAGGCTAATTTATAGACATCTAATACCGTATAGCCAACAAATGTCGCTAATTATAGCTCAACATGCTTTCGCTGATGTTCAATGCACTTCATTCAATTAGCTCCTTTGTATGGTCTATCGGCATTAACTCCCGAAGTAAGTTCGGGATAATTTCAAAATTTGCTACGCGGCATTTTGAAAACAATTGGTATTAATTGACATTTATTCATGAAACATATCTTATTATCCACTCATTAAACAGAGGGTCGTTTAGAACAAA
>JAQIBR010000207.1 GCA_027858955.1 Bacteroidales bacterium | reverse complement strand
CATGTTGAACAATGGTGCGGTAATAAATATATATGAACAAAAAAAGTTAGATGACGGAAATTTCAAAATACATTTAAGTTTTACACAAACTTCAAAAGAGAATAAAATAGAAGTAAGTTTCAACTAAAGTTAAAAGGATAATTATGGCACATGTTGAATTAAAAAATGTTTCAAAAATATATGATGGAAATGCCAAAGCAGTTGATAGCGTAAGTTTTGAAATAAAAGATAAGGAATTCGTTGTCCTAGTTGGGCCTTCTGGATGTGGAAAATCTACAACGCTTAGAATGGTTGCAGGTCTTGAAGAAATTACAAGTGGTGAATTATATATTGACGACAAGCTAGTAAATGAAGTGCCTCCAAAAGATAGAGACATCGCAATGGTATTCCAGAACTATGCTCTCTATCCACACATGTCAGTTTTTGATAACATGGCTTTTGGTCTCAAGATAAGAAAATATAGCAAGGAGGAAATTAAAAATAGGGTAGATGAAGCCTCAAGTATTTTGGGACTAAACGACCTTCTACAACGGAAGCCTAAACAGCTCTCTGGTGGTCAACGTCAACGTGTAGCATTGGGTAGAGCAATTGTAAGGAAACCAAAAGTTTTCTTGTTTGACGAGCCTTTGAGCAACTTAGATGCAAAACTACGAGTTCAGATGAGAACAGAAATATCAAAGCTTCATAAAAAGTTAGAAGCTACAATGATATATGTTACACATGATCAAACAGAAGCAATGACAATGGGCGATAGAATTGTAGTAATGAAAGATGGATTAATAAACCAAATTGATTCTCCAATGGATTTGTACAATAATCCTACTAATAAATTTGTAGCAGGTTTCATCGGTAGTCCTGCAATGAATTTTATTGATGGAAAAATTATTATGGAAACTGGATTGTTTTTCTTGAGTTCAGATAAATCTGTAAAAATTCCACTATTAAAAGAACATTCAGAAAAATTAGAAAAATGCATTAATTCTGAAGTTACAATTGGAATAAGACCAGAAAATATTTCGTTATCCAAAAGCGAAAAAGATGATTATCAAATAACTACCACTTTGGATGTTGTAGAGCCTATGGGGAATGAGACAATTATTTATTTTAACATTGGTGACAACCCAATAATTGCAAGAGTACAATCACCTGAAATACTAAATATCAATTCCAATTATGGACTTTATCTAAATTTAGAAAAACTACATTTCTTTGAAGCTGGAACAGAGAATGTAATTTGATATAAATAAGCGTGTGGAAATTTATTAGGATTAAAGATGTGGCAATCCCAAACCTCATCCGAGTAGTACTACGTAATATTGAGATTGTTTGAGAATACTATTGAAGACTTAGCTAGAATTATAATCCCTTAAAAAGGTAAATTTAGGATTGTGTAAGACATGAAATATAATTGCAGAGAACAATGAAATTTGGTAGGTTTTAAGTGCGGATGAGGAAATCAATATACTATAAAAACATTAGACGTTCTGCAAAATAGTGCTATTTAAGAAGTTGTAAATTTATTAATTTAGGTTATGCCATTTTCACGAAAAAACAGAAAACCAATGGAAACCAAAACCACAAGATTCCAACGTCGCCCACGAACCTTTAGATCCATGACTGGGTTAAGTAAAGAAAAATATACTGAGTTATATAAAGAACTCGTTCCTCTATATAAAAAGTCAGAATTAAAAAGACTAAGTAACTCAAAACGACAAAGAAAAATAGGTGGAGGACGTAAAAAAGAACTTTTATTAGAAGACCAACTGATGATGCTCTTAATGTATTATCGTTTGTATATATCTCAAGAGTTTCTTGGAATAATTTTTAACCTACATAATTGCAATGTGTCTCGGCAAATAAATTATCTACAACCACTACTATCCCAAATATTTAAGATACCCACTAAGAAAGTATCGCTAAGTCAAGCCGAGTTAACAGAAGAAGAAATAGTAGAATTCTTTGTTGATGCAACAGAACAACAAATTGAACGACCTAGAAAAGGACAAAAACGCTACTATTCAGGGAAAAAGAAAAAACACACACTGAAAAATCAAATAATAACTGATAAAAAAGGGAAAATACGGGCAGTTACAAAGTCAGTTCCAGGTAAGAAACATGATAAAAAACTTTTTTGTGAGAGTAAAATAATCCTCCCTGAAAATAGTGATTTAACAGGAGATTTAGGATATCATGGAGCAAGTGGAATGATTTTGCCAAATAAAAAACCCAATGGAAAAGAATTAACGCAAGAAGAAAAAAAACAGAATAAAGAACTTTCAAAACGGAGAATAACCGTTGAACATTCATTTGGTAAAATGAAAATTTACCAAATATTGTCACAAAGATTCAG
>JAQIBR010000201.1 GCA_027858955.1 Bacteroidales bacterium | reverse complement strand
TGTTGAACAAAACCAAAAGTAGCTAAAAAAACTCAAACCCACATTAATCCGTATTCTATAATTTATTAACAAATTTAATTTATTATGGAAGATTTAAATGAAATTACAGTAAAGGAACTCAGCACTTTACTAGAGAGAATGAAAAAACGCTTGGCGGTGAGCAATCACTCAGACCAAACTATTGTTAACTATTTGCGTGCAGTGGAATATATGTGCAAGCATACTGGTAAAAACCCTGTGGATACTGAGATTGATGAAGTTACGGACTATCTTTACCAATTGCAATATCAAAAGTTTAGAGCTTGGCGGACCATCAAGATTTATGTGGCTGGTTTACGTTGGTATTATACTCATATGCTTGATGATGAGAAGTTTGCTTTCAAAATCCCTTATCCTAAAGAGGAACAAGACTTGCCAATTATTCTTAGTCGTAACGAATTATTTAAGCTCTTTACCGCAGCAGAAAACCCTAAACACAGACTAATGCTTATTATGACCTATGCTTCTGGGCTTAGGCGTAATGAATTACTAAACTTAAAAATTGAGGATATTGATACTAATGATGGCAAGTTCAGACTTAGAATTAATAGATCCAAAGGTAATAAAGATAGATACACTGTTCTTTCTAAAGATTTATTGCCTTACTTAAGAAATTATTACAAAGCCTATAAGCCTGTTACCTATCTTTTTAACGGACACAAAAAAGGTCAACCAATGACTCCTAGTGGCTTGCGACATGCACTAAAGATGGCAAACAAAAAAGCGGGCATTAAAGAAATAAACTTACATATTCTTAGGCATTGTTTTGCATCTCATGCCCTTGAGGATGGAATGAATATCAGTACTTTACAATACATCCTTGGACATAAATCGCTAAAGACAACTATGATTTATCTTCATGTTAGCGAGATACCTCTCTCCAAAGGCTTTAGTCCTTTTGATAATTGGGAGAAGAAGATATGAGCTCGCTAATAACAAAAGCTTTTGAGAATTTTAGCGAACAATATCTAAGGCTTAATTCTGCCACCATTGAGCAGCACAAACTTATTGATAGCATTAAGGTTTGTAAAACTCCTGCTCTTGGCTATAATATTCAGGCTTGTGAGGATTGTGGAACCATACAAACTCACTATAATTCTTGCGGTAATAGGCACTGCCCTAATTGTCAGGCTATAAACAAAGATCGATGGATATTATCAAAGCAAAACGATGTATTGCCTGTAATTTACCACCATACGGTCTTTACTGTTCCTGCTGAACTGCGCACTTTGTTTAAGTATAATAAATCTCTGCTTTACAATCTGATTTTTAAATGTGCTTGGCAAACCATCGAAAGCTTCTCAAAAGATCCCAGAAATCGTATTGAAGCCAAAATGGGTATGATTGCAATACTACATACGTGGAAGCAAAATCTGGACTACCATCCACATTTGCATTGTATTATTCCTTCTGGCGGTATTACGGCAAATAATAAATGGAAGTCTTCGCCCTCGGGCGGCGATTTCCTTTTTAATTATGAAGCTCTTGCTAAAACTTTTAAAGGTAAGTTTATGTTCTATCTTAAGCAATATTACAAAGATAATAAATTGATATTCTGGGATTTAACAGGTATTAGCTCTGCTAAGTATTTCTATTATCTTAAGGAAACTTTATACAAAAAGGATTGGGTGGCTAATTCCAGAAAAAGTTTCAAAAGTCATGATTCTGTTTTTGAGTATTTGGGTAGATATACTCATAAAATTGCCATTAGCAATGCTCGTATTAAAGAGGTGAGCAATACCCATGTTTCTTTTGAATATACCGATAGAGCTGACAACTACACTAAGAAAATCCGAAAGGTAGAGGGTGTAAAATTTATCAAACTCTTTTTGCAACATGTTTTGCCAAAGAGGTTTATGAAAATAAGGAATTATGGTTTTCTGTCTTCTAGAAATAAAACTCCCATGCTTAAAAAACTCTTTGAGTACTTTGAAAAACCTGCTTATCAAAAACCCAAAACAATACTTGTGGTTGAGCTAATAAAACTTATACATAAGGTAGAAGTTGGAGTTTGCAAACACTGTGGCGGGCCAATGAGAGTAATAGAGTCTAAAGATAGGCCACAAAAAACTAGAGCTTCGCCAATAATTAAAGTGGCTTAGCATCTAGTAAATAATATAGTACTGAAATTGAATTTAAACGACCATAATGCGTAATGGAATAATCATGTCCAAAAGCTTAAAATACAAGATAATATGATTCTAGATTTTATCAAATATGGAATAATTAAACCAATGTTGGCTCTTTTATGTAGCAAATTATGTGCTATTGAAGGGCATAAGACTCAGATTACAAAATCCCTCCTTTTATTAAAACTACATATCACCACAACTGCCTGAGACCGCTACTTTTGGTGTCGCCTGCCTGGCTTGCTTTAGCTGACAGGTTCAACAATGCATATAAAAACCGTAGGTGCTCGCGCACTACGGGATTTTTATATGCTTAGGTGTTATGCTGCGTTATTCTTTAATAATCAATTCGTTATCTTCAAATATAAGATTTCCATTCAATTTATCACTCAATTTTTTGTTGAGCAATTCAATTATTCTTTGTTGTGCATTTTTATCAATGTTTCGAAGTCTAATCTTAAAATTATTTGAAGGTGTCCAAAGTTCAATTATATCTTTATTTAAATCAAAGTTTGAGATTTTACTCCATTTTAAAAATCTCGCCAAATATCTTTTACCTATTATCTTGTCCGTAATTACAATATCACTCCATAATCGATTAATACTCTCAAAAAATATTATCAATCCGACGCAAAATAAAAATACTGCAATATCATTGTCAATATTGATAAATGTGACCTTATAATTTATAATCATTGCAAGTCCACCCAAGCCAAAAATCCACCAAATAAACCTAATCAATCGAGGAGTGGTAATTTTTATATTAATCGAATCCTTGCGATAAATCAATTGACTTATCAATCTTTGCAAAACATATTGAATCTGAACCAAAATTCCAAT
>JAQIBR010000179.1 GCA_027858955.1 Bacteroidales bacterium | reverse complement strand
TAAAAATGAAGCAAACAAGGCTTTAAAGAAATACGCCCAGAAATTTAAAGGTGCTTGGATATTGGTGATATAGTTAATGTTTTGATTAATTATTGTGCTAATTAAATCTGATACTATTGGCTATTTCAGTAAATTATGCGCGAGAAATAAAATTTTTGCCACTCCCAAAGGGGGATGCCTTTGGCGCAAAACACTAATGCACCAAATCTCACCAAATTGAAATACTAATCCCAATAGCTATAGAGAGGAAGCCTTTTTATATATTTGTCAATGTTAAAAACAATAAAATTCTAAATACTTATTATTCATTTCAAACGTGTGTAAATTAGAGTGTATCAAGCATAGTTGACAGAACTATAATGTTATCATTTAGCGGAATTTTGTGTTTTGGAGCTTTGGTGGCATTTTTTTAAAAAAATGATAAGAAATCTTTCAGCGCATTAAATAACGAATTAGCCGATCTATTAACAAAATTACCTCACTCCAAATAAAAAAGCCGATTCCGGAAAATCCAGAATCGGCTTAATTTTTAAGAAAAAATTCTTTATTCTGCAGTAGTAATTACAATACTAAGAGTAAATTCATCGTAAATCATTTTATCTCCTAAGTTATCAAAGAAAGAACCGGAGCCATATTTTACATCAAATTTTGAGCGGTCGATTGTTATCTCCGCTTTAAAAAGATTGCCTTCTTTATGTGCTTCAAATTCAACAGGTTTTGTGATTCCTTTAATAGTTAAATCTGCTTTTACAGTAGTAGTATTATTCACAAGAGCAGAACTGCTTGTAACAAGCAATTTGGCTGTTGGAAATTTTTCAACGCCAAAAAAATCATCAGATTTTAAATGACCTTCAAGTTTTGCTTTATATCCTGCATCTTCGATATCGGTATTTACTATACTTGTCATATCTATGGTAAATTCACCAATTGCTATTTTGTCGTTTTCCAGAACTAAAGTTCCTGCTTTTAGTTGAATAGTTCCAAAATGTTCGCCGGTTACTTTCTTACCGTGCCATTTAACTGTTGAGCTATTTGCATCTACTTTAATGCTTTGTGAAAAGCCTGTTAGGCTAATTGCAATCATTACAATTGCTAAAATTGTTTTCATTGTTTTCATTGTTTTCAGATTTTATTTATTAATTATATTTTAGGAACTTCTATGTTAAGCACATAGGAGTATTTAGTCGCTTTTAATGAGAAGTTTGAAATATCAGATATTCCTAATGCATCTCTTTCAAAATATTTTTCTCCATCTATTTCAATTTCACCGGAAACGATAAACAAAAAACTTCCAAAACTGTTTTGATCAAGAGAATAATCTATTTCATAGTCCTTAGATAAAAATACTCTTGAAATTATTGCGTCTTGATGAATAGTTAGCATTTGATTACTTCCACTATCACAGCTGCTTACAAGTTTTTGCCAAGCATTATTAGCTTGTTTAGTATCGAAGCTCTTTTGATAATAAACAGGTTTTACATTCTTTTTATTTGGATATATCCATAGCTGTAAGAAGTTTGCAGCTTCAGTATCACTAGCATTATGCTCAGAATGGAATATTCCTGTGCCGGCACTCATCACTTGAACTTCGTTTTCACTAATAATTTGCTCATGACCCATAGAATCTGAATGTTTTAATGCTCCATCGATAGGAATAGTGATAATTTCCATATTATCGTGTGGATGCTTTCCAAAACCTGATCCTGCATCAATAATGTCATCATTCAAAACTCGCAAAGCACCAAAATGCATACGCTGATTATCGTTATAATTAGCGAAGCTGAAATTGTGTTTGGAATCTAACCAATCATATTTTGATGTACCACGTGAATTTGCTCTATGAATAACTTTAGTCATAATTCTTCTTGATTATTGATAGTGCAAAAATATGGTGATGCATTAGCACTCACAATGTCAAAAACAGGTTAGGTGATGGATAAATCCGATTATCGGCTTAATTCTTCTATTAAAACGGAACGAAAATCGGTAAAAGACAAGCCATTATTGTTTTTAAAGAAGCGAGAAAAATGGGAAGGATCTTCAAAACCAATACGATAAGCAATTTCTTTGGTAGATAATTCTGTATGAAGACCAAGTCGTTTAGCTTCAAGAACCAAACGCTGCTGAATAAGTTCTTTGGCAGTTTTTCCTACAGTAGATTTAATGACTTTATTTAGATAATCAGAGGTAATATTTAGTTGGTCGGCATAGTCTGATACTTTATGCATATTGACAAAATTACTTTCGAGCAGACTTTTAAAATTTTGAATTATCACTTTGCCAGACTGTATACTTTGAGTATTCTCGATTTTAGGAGTATAAGCATATTTATTGCATTCTATCAAAAATAATTTAAGATAAGATCCAATAATATCAAATTTATAAGCATCGTTATTTGTTATAGCTTCAGACATTTTATTCACTAAATCATTCATCCAATTAACAGAATCATCGCCAATCCTAATCGGTGGAGAATTGGTGATTTCTGAAAACAAGTTTAGATTATTAATAAAGACTTTGCTGATATTGTTTCGACCTAAAAAATCACAAGTAAACAAAATTACAACTCCTTCTGGATTTTCATTATGGTTTACTTGATGCACTTGACCAGGTGTTACAAAAAACACATCGTTAGGGTTGATATCAAACTCATTATAATCAATAATATGCTTGCCTGCATTGTTGTGCGACCACAAAACCGTATAGTAATTATGCATATGAGGTTTGTCAGTATTATCGCCAAACATTTTCATAACATCTTGTATAGAGCGAATTGCAAAGCTTACATCCTCATTATTATGCACTAATTCGTATGCTGGTATTTTAGTCAAATTTTTATAATTGTATTACGAAGATATTAATTCAATTGTTAAAATGATTCATTTAACAATAATTTGTATTTAACTAAGGTTAAGTTGCTAATTATTTAGGAAAGAAATTATTGTATTATCAATTTATTGATAATATTAATTGAATCGGAGATGCATTCCTCACAGATAGTTTCGCCAAGATTATTTCTTTCAAAAAAATCCTGACCTTCTTCTGTATTTAAATCGCATTTGATAAGAGTTTTGCAATTTAAAGTGCCGTTTTCTTGAACAAACTCTTTAGTAAACTCCTGAATCATAGTCATCGATTCTTGTTTAAGCCTTGCATTATCATATTTTTTCCTGCCATTTGCCAAACCAATAACCATAAATGCTCCTGTTACCGCACCACAAGTTTCTTGTAGTCGACCCATTCCAGCACTAAAACCACTCGAAATATTCAATAAGAGATTTGTATCAACATTTAAACTATCGGTATAAGCAGACAAAACTGACTGAGCGCAATTAGAGCCTGATTTAAAAGAATTTATAGCTATTTGTTCTTGTTGATTCATGATTATTGTATTTATTCGAGATGTAGTGAAAAGCAAATTGAATTATTTCAATATGGAATCTTCAATTGTTCTGCCAATCGAAATGATTTTCTATGATAATTAGTAATACCGAACAAGCGAATAGCTGCCTTATGTTTTGGAGTAGGGTAGCCTTTATTGTTTTGCCAATCGTAATTAGGAAATTCCTCGTGAATCTTTTCCATATATTCATCACGGTAGGTTTTTGCAAGAATAGATGCGGCAGCAATAGCCATATATTTTCCGTCTCCTTTGATAATTGTGTGATGTTCAATAGATTTAAAAGGTTTAAATCGATTTCCATCAATAAGTAGTCGTTCTGGTTGAATGTCAAGCTTTCGTATCGCTTTATGCATGCTGAAAATACTTCCATTCAAAATATTTATGTCATCAATTTCGGCTGGCGTCATACTTGCAACAGCCCAAGCCAGAGCCTCTTTTTCGATTATTTTGCGAAGGATAAGTCTATTTTTCTTATTGATCTTTTTAGAATCGTTTAAAAGTTCGTTTTTAAAATCTAGAGGTAAAATCACGGCAGATGCAAAAACAGGACCTGCTAAACAACCACGTCCGGCTTCATCGCAGCCGGCTTCTAATTTCTTATCATTAACAAACCTAATCTTAAGCATAAAATATTATTCGGTAATTTTGAATAAGGATAGACACAAAAATGATGCTAATAAATAAATCGGCCCAAAATTGTCGTTTTATCGCGCTAAAATAAAATCCCAGAACGGCCGCAAAAGGAATAAAAACTATGTCGCGGGCATTACTATCTTGAGAGAAAAAGGAAATAATAATACCTATGCCTAAAAACCAATACATAAAACTAGCTTTCTTACGAATACTAATTACTTGATTTCCAAGACGAGTAAGAATAAAACTACTAGAAATAAAGATGAGTGTTGCAGCGACAAAAAGCTCAACCAATTCGTATGTTCCCGGAAGTTTGGGTTGACTTAATAGTGAATTAAAAATTGTTTCTATTTGCTCGATAAAAAGGAGGCTTTTGTCAGACCAAAAATAAGCAAAGGCAATAATGAAGTATGGAATAATTATACCGACTAAACTGATGGGAATACTGCGCCGATTAAAAGATAGGAAGATAATAAGGCTAATCCAAATAATGGGAAAAAGCAATATAACAGATGGGATAAATAAGCTAGCTACTGAAAACCAAATAGATGCAGTAAGTGTATTGTTATGATTACGCGGGGATTTGAAATTCTCCAGCAATTTTTCTAAGCCTAATAATAAAAACAATATAGCTATTAATGGAGGATGAAAACCAAGATGCTCAGGTGTGCGACTTAAAAAAAGCACAAATAAAAATCCGGATAAAAAATTATTGCGATGTGTAATTTGATGGATTGAAAATAAGTAGGAAATTAAAAATGCCTCTGTGAGGATAAGTAAAAAACCTAATAAAACACCAATCAATGGATTGATTATCAGGTTTTGCGAGAAAATAAATTCAGTAAAAATATTTGAATCTGATATTAGCACAGGATATGGCTTGATGAAGGCGGGTAACCAAATAATTATTGATAAGACAATCAATAGTGCTATTTGGGCAAAATAAGATTGTTTAAAAAGCCTGAGTATCATCTGTTTTAATTGTTTTAAATATCAAAACCCAAGTCGGTGCGCAAATATTTACCATCGAACTTTATCTTTTTTGATTCTTTATATGCCTTGGACAAAGCTTCATCTTTAGTGTTTCCAAATGCTGTAATAGCTAAAACTCGTCCTCCTTTAGTAAGCACTTCTCCTTGCTTGTTTTGAGTAGTTCCAGCATGAAAAACTAAACAATCATCAATTAAATCAAGACCGCCTATTACTTTATTTTTTTCATAAGACTCAGGATAACCGCCTGAAACTAACATAACAGAAGCAGCTGTTTTATTGGAGAATTGAACTGTTTTTTCTGAAAGGCGTTTTTCAGAAGTAGCTATAAATAAATCAAGTAAATCAGTTTCCAGACGTGGAATAACAGATTCTGTTTCTGGGTCGCCTAAACGTGCATTGTATTCAATTACAAAAGGATTACCGTTTACTTTTATCAATCCAAAGAAAATAAAACCTGTATAATCTATTTTTTCATTTTTTAATCCATTTAAAGTTGGCTCAATAATACGGGACTCCACTTTTTTCATAAAAGCATCATCTACAAAGCCAACGGGAGAAATAGAACCCATACCGCCAGTATTTAATCCTGTATCGCCCTCACCAATTCGTTTGTAATCTTTAGCTTCGGGGAGTAATTTATAAGAAATTCCATCGGTTAAAACAAATACAGAACATTCAATTCCACTCAGAAATTCTTCAACTAAAACAGTTTTGCCTGCATCACCAAATTTTTCGTCTTGGAGCATTGCTTTAAATTCTGTTATGGCTGCATCTAAATTATCTAAAATTACAACACCTTTTCCGGCAGCTAATCCATCGACTTTAAGTACATATGGTGATTTTATATCTTCTAAGAACTTGATTCCTTGATCAATAGTATCCTTGGTAAAACTTTTGTAATTGGCCGTTGGAATACCGTATTTTAACATGAATTTTTTGGAGAAATCTTTGCTCCCTTCCAATTGTGCAGCTTGTTTTTTTGGCCCTATTACGGCAATATGTTGTGTTTCCTTATCGGCCACAATTTGGTCGTGAAGTCCTTCAACAAGAGGATCTTCGGAGCCTATTACAAGCATTTCTATTTTTTCGGAGAGAAGAAACTTTTTGAATATATCTATATCCTTCCAATTAATAAAAATATTTGTTCCAATAGTTGCAGTGCCTGCATTCCCAGGGCTAATGAACAACTTATTAAGTTTAGGACTTTTGTTTAGTTTCCAGGCTAGTGTATGTTCGCGACCTCCAGAACCTATTAATAGTATATTCATTGCTTTATTGTTATGCAATATTTAATAAATTTGTTCAAAGATAAAATAAGTGCAAGCAACAACACACTTTCGACTAAATTATTTATGCAGCGTAAATTTTTGACAAATCTGGCTTTACTCATTTTACTCAATTTATTGATTAAGCCCTTCTGGATATTTGGAATTGATCGCACAGTACAAAATGTTGTTGGTTCGCAGGATTTTGGCTTTTATTTCACTCTTTTAAACTTTTCGTTTCTTTTTAATATTCTTCTCGATCTTGGTATAACTAATTTCAATAATAGAAATATAGCTCAACATTCCGCCTTGTTGAAGAAGCATTTCTCTGGAATAATGACGCTAAAGCTTTTGCTTTCAATCCTTTATTTTGTTTCTACATTTGGAATTGCATATTTAATCGGCTATCGCGGACATCAACTCAATCTGCTTATTTTAGTTGGCTTTAATCAATTTCTCATTTCATTGATAATGTACTTTCGTTCAAATATCAGTGGCATGCTTATGTTAAAAACGGAAAGTTTGATGTCGGTTTTAGATCGTTTGCTGATGATAGTAATTATGTCGGTTTTATTATGGGGAAACATAAGTAGCAAGCCTTTTAAAATAGATTGGTTTGTGTATGCTCAAACAGCTGCTTATACTTTTGTGGCATTAGTCGGGTTTATAATAGTGGTTTTAAAATCAGGCTTTAAGCGTTTAAGTTGGAATCCAATATTTTTTCTGATGATACTTAAAAAAAGCGCTCCTTTTGCATTATTGGTGTTGCTTATGACTCTTTATCATAGAATAGATAGTGTGCTTTTAGAGAGATTGCTGCCTGCCGTAGATGGCGAAACACAGGTTGGTATATATGCTCACGCTTTTAGGATAATGGATGCCGCAAATCAATTTGCTTATTTGTTTGCCCTTTTACTTTTCCCCATTTTTTCTAAAATGATTAAAGAAAAACAGGCTTTATTAGATATGATAAAAATGCCTATTACGCTTTTATTTACTTTCACATTTATTTTGGCAATAGGATCTTGCATGTATAGTTACGAATTAATGGAGCTTTTGTATGTCGATCATTACGAAGAATCGGCGGCAGTTTTATCAGTGCTTATTTTTGGAACTGTTGCTGTAGGCAGTTCATATATTTTTGGGACCTTACTGACAGCAAATGGCAATATGAAAATTTTAATTGGAATTGCTGCTTTTAGTATGATACTCAGTTTTACTTTAAATGCGATTTTGATTCCTCGTTTCTATGCATATGGTGCGGCTATTGCTAATGTTTCGGCATTATTTTCCAGCATGCTATTACATCTTTTTTTCGCATTTAAAATACTTAAGCTCAGCTTTAAATTATCCTATTATATACCCGTAATTGCGTTTGCGTTCTCTGTTTTTAGCATTGCATATTTTACAAGTGATTTAGGATTTGATTGGAAGGTAAATTTAGGTCTTTTTATAGGTATTTCTCTTTTAGTAGCTTTCCTTTTGCGATTGATTAATTTGAGAGAGATTTATCATATTATTGCTGATCGTGAGAGTGATGTTAATTGATTGGATACCTAAAACTACTTTAAAAATAAATCCGCTTGTTAATATTGAACCAAAATTATTATATTTGATGTATGCTTTCCAAAAATGACATATTATCTAAATTGCACGAATTAAAACCAATCTTAAATCGTGACTATTCAGTTAGAGAAATTGGATTATTTGGCTCATTAGCTGATGGCTCAAATGATGATAATAGCGATATTGATTTAATTATTTAATTTGAGAAGCCGATAGGTTGGAAATTCTTTTCATTAGAGATTTATCTAGAAAAAATATTTAAGCAAAAAATTGATTTAGTAACAAAAAACGCCTTAAGAGACCAAATTAAGGAGAGTATTTTTAAAACAGAATAATTACGTTTAAGTGAAAAAGGAGAATCGGACATATCAAATTTATCTTGAAGACATTCTCCTGTCGATGAATCGAATAGCGGAATATATTGAAGGTTATTCATTTATTGAATTTAAAAAAGATTACAGAACTGTTGATGCTGTTATTCGAAATTTTGAGATAATTGGTGAAGCATCAAAAAGCTTACACATTGAAAAAAGAAAAACAAAGCTTAATAGACAAAAATGGAGATTTTAATGATCAATAAGGATTATGCAACAATTAATACCGATTAGTCAACTAAATGCCGCATATTTCACTTCGTTCAATTTGCAGTTTTGTTGATCTATCGGCATTAATCCCGAAGGTTCGGGATAAATTCAAAATTTGCTATACGGCATTTTGAACTACAATTGGTATAATACTACCAAACAAAAATAGCAGGAATAAGAATCCCTGCTATACATAATATTTTTGATCTAAATTATACTTTTACGCGCTCAGAATAATCGCCTGAACGAGTATCTACTTTAATAAATTCACCAGTATTGATAAATAACGGAACTTTTATTGCAGCTCCTGTTTCAACGGTTGCATCTTTAAAAGTATTGGTTGCAGTATTTCCTTTATCGCCGGGCTCAGTATATGTAATTTCTAAAACTACATAAGCAGGCAAGTCAACTGTTAATGGAGTTTCTGTTTCGGCATGAAAGAGAATTTCAACACTTTGGCCTTCTTTGAGAAACTCAGCAGGTTTGCCGATAAGAACTTTGTCAATAAAGGTTTGATCAAAAGTCTCATTATTCATAAAGTGCATAGTATCACCTTCGCTATATAAAAACTGATAGCTTCTGCGTTCAACTCGTTCCACATTAATTTTAACACCTGCTGTGAATGTATTCGGAATTACTTTTCCAGTTTTTAGATTTTTTAGTTTTGAACGCACAAAAGCAGGCCCTTTGCCGGGTTTGACATGTTGAAAATCAACAATTGAATATAAATCGCCATTGAATTCTATTACAAGGCCATTTTTAAAATCTGAAGTATTTGCCATTAATTATTATTATTATTTTTTTTATTGATTCCTTTCATAATTCCACGCTGCGATTTGTTGATAAACAACAAAATTTCATCGCGTTCTGATGAATATGGTATGTTTGCTTCAATATATTGAACAGCTTGGGTTACATTCCTATTACGTAAATATAATTCGCGGTATATGTCTTGAATATTGTTAATTTGATCTTGTGTATAGCCTCTGCGTCCAAGGCCAATTGAGTTAATCCCTAGATATGATACAGGATCTCTTCCGGCCTTTGTAAAAGGAGGAATGTCTTTTACTACTAAAGCGCCACCTGATATCATAGTGTGTTTTCCAATCTTTACAAATTGATGTACAGCAGAAAGGCCACCAATAATTGCCCAATCACCGATTTCGATATGACCTGCAAGAGTTGCAGCATTTGCCATAATAACATTGTCTCCAAGTATGCAATCATGCGCGATATGCACATAAGCCATTATCAAACAGTTGTTTCCAACAACTGTTTCCATATTGGCCTTAGTTCCTCTATTTATGGTAACAAACTCGCGAATTGTTGTATTGTTACCTATTCTAACTGTAGTTTCTTCGCCTGCAAATTTTAAGTCTTGTGGAATAGCAGAAATAACAGCACTAGGAAAAATTTTACAGTTTTTCCCAATACGAGCACCTTCCATAATCGTGACGTTTGATCCAACCCAAGTACCTTCACCAATTTCCACATTTTTTTCAATGTTTACAAAAGGTTCGATAACAACATTTTTAGCCACTTTGGCTTGAGGATGAACGTATGCTAATGGTTGATTCATGTTTTTTATTTTTTCTTGGATATTTGAGCCATCAATTCGGCTTCCATTACAATTTTATTACCAACGTAGGCAATGCCTTTCATTTGGCAAATACCTCTACGTATGGGTGACAGTAAATTCAGTTTAAAGAAAAGAGTATCGCCTGGAACAACTTTGTTTCTGAATTTAACATTATCTATTTTCATAAAGTATGTAAGGTAATTTTCAGGATCAGGAACAGTAGTAAGTATTAAAATTCCACCTGCTTGTGCCATTGCTTCTATTTGCAAAACTCCCGGCATAACTGGTTCTTCAGGAAAGTGCCCCACAAAGAAGGACTCATTCATAGTGACATTTTTAGATCCAATTATTTCGTTTTCTGCCATTTGTAAAATACGATCGACTAATAAAAACGGAGGCCGATGCGGTAAAAGTTTCATTATAGCGTTAATGTCGAAAACCGGCTTGGAAGAAGCATCGAACTGAGGTGTTTCTTTTAGCTTTTTCTTATTAGAAGATGCTTTTTTTAATAATTTTGCAAATTCAACATTGTTAAAATGGCCTGGTTTTTTGGCAATAATATGTGCCTTTAAAGGCTGTCCGACCAAAGCTAAATCACCAATAACGTCTAGTAACTTATGACGTGCGGGTTCGTTATTAGCTAGCAATTCTACATTGTTTAGATAACCTTTTTCAGTTACAGCAACAGATGGTTTTCCAAAAAGTTTTGCCATTTTATCCAACTCTTCCTGAGAAACAGCTGTGTTAACAAATACGAGGGCATTATTTAAGTCGCCTCCCTTAATCAAACCATTTTTGTATAAGTATTCTAATTCATGAAAAAATGCGAAAGTTTTAGCTCCTGCTATTTCATCTTTAAAGTCTTCAATCTTATTCAGCTCAGCAAACTGCATTCCCAATACATCTGTGCCATAATCGACCATAACACTCAAACGGTAAGTATCAGAAGGAATAGCTATAAACTCTACACCCGTTTCTTCATTTTTATATGTAATTGTTTCATTAAGCTCTAAATAATCTTTGTCGACATTTTGTTCTTCAATACCTGCTTTTTCCAGCAATGCAATAAATAATTTTGAACTGCCGTCAAGTATAGGAATTTCAGGTCCGGTGATCTCCATCAACACATTGTCAATTTGAAGACCGATCAAAGCAGCTAATACGTGCTCAATAGTATAAACTCGTGCACCACCTTGTTCTATCGTTGTTCCACGTGCAGTGTCTGCAACATTTTGAGCATCAGCTTTTATAATTGGATTATCTTTTAAATCTGTTCTCACAAATCGAAAACCATAATTTTCAGCGGCAGGTTTAAAAGTAATAGTGATGTTTTTTCCAGTATGCAATCCAATGCCTGAAATTTGAGTTTCTTGCTTAAGCGTTCTTTGTTTTTCGATAACCATTAAATCAAGAGTTTAAATGGGGTAAGATATTTGTAAATAACGATTAATGAGTTTGTTTTCGCTTGCAAATGTATTAAAATAAAAAACATAATGAGGCAAGAGTTTAGCCCTCTTGAAGCTTTTTCTCTATTTCATAAATCTTTTTTGCTAATTCAGGTAATTTTTTAAAGTAAACCGATGATTTCATAAAGGCTCCCACTTCTATGGCAGGTGAACCGATAATGGTTTGACCATCTTTAACATTACTCATTATTCCTGCTTGAGCACCTATTTTCACATTGTCGCCAATAGAAATATGTCCGGTCATTCCAACCTGTCCGCCTATCATACAGTTCTTACCAATCTTTGTTGAACCGGAAACTCCGCTTTGTGCTGCCATTACAGTATTTTCTCCAATTTCTACATTGTGGGCAATTTGAATAAGATTGTCTAATTTTACTCCTTTACGAATAATTGTAGAGCCTAATGTAGCCCTATCTATAGTTGTATTTGCACCAATCTCAACATCATCTTCAATAATTACATTCCCAATTTGAGCTACTTTTTTATAATTATTGGCAGCCTGTGGAGCAAATCCAAATCCGTCGGAGCCAATTACCACGCCCGCGTGAAAAGTACAATCTTTACCAACATTACAATCAGAATAAATTTTTACTCCTGGAAAAAAAGTAGTGTTTTCTCCAATTTTGCAGTTTTCGCCTATAAAAGTCTGTGGATAAATTTTAGCATTATTTCCTATAACTGCATTATCCCCAATAATAACAAACTCTCCTATATAAACATTTTCGCCAATTTTGGCTGTCTCTGAAATTGCTGCTTGAGAAGATATTCCTGATTTATCCAATTTTACCTGATTGTACATATTAAGCAATTGAGAAAAAGCGGAATAAGCATCTTTAACACGAATCAATGTGCATTTTAAAGCTTTTGTAGCTTGAAAATCATCATTTACTATAACAATACTTGCCTGAGTATCATATATGTAAGGAGTATATTTTGGATTAGCCAAAAAACTTAAAGAACCGTAATTGCCTTCTTCAATTTTTGAAAGTGTATGAACTTCGACATCTTTACTTCCTTCAACTTTTCCGTTAAGGACTTCAGCTATTTGTTCAGCAGTAAATTTCATAGATGATGTGCTTGTTAAAATATTAAAAATCAATTATATAATACTAATTTCTTTAGGATAAAAAAGAAAATACTTTTTTACCGGTTTAGAAAGTGTTTGGACATTAAAATTATCAGACGCTGTTGCTATATCTGTAAGTTCACCTTTTTTAGAAGCAATGAATATTCCTTCGTGTTCTAAATTATAAGCACTATTACTGACAGTACCATTTACAACGAAGTGTTTAGTTTCTTGATAAGGTATTCCATATTTATCAGCTATTGCAGATCGAATTTTATTAAGATGAGTTGGATTACATTTTTCTTTTTCAATTCTAATTTTAGGTAAATTACGATTGATTAGCATTTGACTTAGAAGAGAAAGACTTTTATCTGAATGTTTTGTCCATACTTTTATGGCACTCATAATGTCAAAATCATCTAGATCGGTAAAATGATTAAGGATTTCAGGATTATTGAAAAATGCAGTTTTATCAGGTTGTTTATTTATGAAATATTGGAAGGAAGGTGAAGCAAAAACATATATACCTTCTTTAGCAAGATTCTTAGCACGTTGAATTATTTGAATAAGTAGATGTTCCGCAACTATTACTGTTTTATGCAAATATACTTGCCAATACATCAAACGGCGAGCCACTAGAAATTTCTCAACCGAATAAATGCCTTTCTCTTCTACAACTATTTGATCGTCAACTACATTTAGCATTTTTATAAGACGTTCGGTGCCAATTACTCCTTCAGAAACACCTGTAAAAAAACTGTCGCGACGAAGATAATCAAGGCGATCCATATCGAGCTGACTACTCACAAGTTGATGGAAAAAACTTCTTTGATAATTGTTACGATATATAGAAATAGCTAAATTTAATTTCCCATCATATTCTTTATTTAAAAGATCGAGTAAATAATTGGTTATATCCTCATGAGTAAGGTCTTGAATCAATTTGCCTTCTAATGTATGCGAATATGGTCCATGACCGATATCGTGTAATAAAATAGCAATATAAGTTGCAGTTTGCTCTTCTTCCGAAATAGAAATACCTTTTTCAATTAGAGTTCGCAAGGCATTTCCCATCAAAAAAAGTGCTCCCATAGAATGCTGAAAACGGGTATGCATAGCTCCCGGATAAACCAAATACGTTAGGCCTAATTGTTTTATTCGTCTAAGTCGTTGAAAATAAGGATGTTCAATTAAATCAAATAAAATAGGATCGGGTACTGAAATAAACCCATAAACAGGGTCGTTGAAAATTTTACGTTTGTTCGTTTCCGAGCGGTTCATATATTTTAAGGCTGAGGGCAAATTTAAGAATTTGAGATGAATTGTTTGTCAATAATCGGAATTATTTGACAATTAGTGGGATTATAAAAGTGATGAATTGATTTAATTTTCAATATTATTTAGCAAAATTGAATTAACAAAGATTAACAGCTGGGCTCAATTTCAGATAGTAGAAGATATTGTAACTTGCAATCTCAAAAATCAGACCTAAAATCTGGCGGGTTTTAGTTGATTAAATTACACGAAACAATAAAATAGTGAAGGATGAAACAGACAAAAATTCTGTGGATAGATGATGAAATTGAAATACTAAAATCACATATTTTGTTTCTCGAACAGAAAGGATATAATGTAAGAGCTTTAAATAATGGAATGGATGCCATTGAATTGATAGATGTTGAGCGTTTTGATATTGTTTTTTTAGATGAAAATATGCCCGGATTATCTGGGATTGAAACACTCGAAAAAATTAAGATTAATCATCCTCAAATGCCTATTGTAATGATTACAAAAAGTGAGGAAGAATCAATTATGGAGGATGCCATTGGATCGAATATTGACGATTATTTGATTAAACCAGTTAAACCCTATCAGATACTGCTTTCGCTCAAAAAGAATTTAGAAACTAAAAAGCTGGTCTCCGAAAAAACTATAAGCTCTTATCAGCAAGAATTTCGGAATATTAGTATGGAGTTGTCAGGTGATTTGAATTATCAAGATTGGATAACTATTTATAAGAAATTGGTGCATTGGGAGTTGAGTTTGGATACTTCGCAGGATGAAAACATGTTGGAAATTCTAATGCAACAGAAGGAAGAAGCCAATGCATTGTTCGGGAAATACATTAAGCGTAATTATCTGGATTGGCAAAAAGAAGGGAATTCAAATATTCCATTGCTTTCAAATATGCTTTTGAAGAAAAAAGTGTTTCCCGCTATTGAAGATATTAAGCCCACCTTTCTATTTTTGATAGATAATTTGCGCTACGACCAGTGGAAAAGCATTGAGCCTTTATTAGAACCATATTTTTATAGTGATAAAGAAGATCTTTATTATAGTATTTTGCCATCAGCAACACAATATTCTCGAAATGCGATTTTTGCTGGAATGATGCCTCTGGATATTCAAAAGCGCTTGCCGCAATTTTGGGTTGATGAAAATGAAACTGCGGCTAAAAATAGTTTTGAAGAAGAGCTTCTGGAGAATTTGTTCAATAGATATAGCTTTGACGCATCTTTTTCTTATCACAAAGTTTTAAATATGGACTTTGCTAAACGTTTACTTGATAAATTTCCTAATTTGATGAATAATCAACTAAACGTTATTGTTTATAATTTTGTAGATATGTTATCGCATGCTCGAACAGACATTGAGATTATACGCGAGCTGGCAGAAGACGAATCTGCATATCGTTCATTAACTCGCTCGTGGTTTGAACATTCGCCACTTTTTGATATGCTAAAATATTTATCAGAAAAAGGCGTCAATGCTATAATTACTACTGATCATGGTTCTATTCGTGTAAAAAACCCTGTTCAGATTGTAGGTGACAAGGCAACCAGCTCAAATTTAAGGTATAAAACGGGAAAGAGCTTGGCCTATAATCCAAAAGAAGTCTTTGAAATACGTAAACCACACGAAGCAAATCTTCCAAAACAGCAGATCACCTCAAGTTTTATTTTTGCACAGAAAACGGATTTTTTCGCATATAAAAATAATTACAATCATTATGCAGCGCATTATAAAAATACGTTTCAGCATGGTGGCATTTCGCTGGAAGAGATGCTGATTCCTTTTGTATTTTTAAAAGCAAGATAAAAGTAGTTTCAATACATTTGTGAGAAATATATTCGATGAAGAAGTCTTATACAATCAAGTCTGTTGATGAGTTAAAAATAGTTGCAGATGCACTCATAGAATCGATGGCAGAGTCTAATGTTTTTGCATTGTATGGATCGATGGGAGCTGGTAAAACAACTTTTATTAAGGCTATTTGTTCTGCACTTGGGGTTGAAAATGTAGTCAATTCTCCAACCTTTGCTATCATAAATGAATATGCTCATCCAAATGGAGAGCCTATTTTCCATTTTGATTTTTATAGGTTAAATTCTGCTCAGGAAGCTTTAAATATTGGCTATCAAGAATATATTGAAAGTGGGCACTTATGCTTGATGGAGTGGCCGGAAAAAATTGAGAACCTTTTACCGGAAAATTGCGTATACGTCAACATTCAATCAGACTACAGCACGGGTTTACGAACAATTTATTGGGAGGTGTAGAATCTAAGAAAACGTTATTGAATATGGTTGCCAACGAAAAAAAAATTTCAAACTTTCCCCTTTCATCTCAATTAATGCCCAAAGAAGAAAAACTGGCATTTTCATCAAAAAAAGCAAGTTTAACAATTGCTATCTTAAAAGAAAATGACGATGCTGAGCGCAGAGTCTGTTTAAGTCCTGAAGCTGTAGGTTTACTTGTTCAAAATGGACATAAAATCCTTGTAGAGAAAGGTGCCGGATTAGCATCGCAATACGAAGATGTGCATTATAGCGACGAAGGTGCAATTATTGTCGAAACAAAAGAAGAGCTTCTAAAAGCTGGAATTATTTTAAAAGTATCTGCATTGAATAATCAGGAAATCAGTGCTTTGGGAAAAAATCAGACTTTGTTGACTACTTTACAGTTATTATTGCGTGATAAAAATTACTTTACTCAATTAGCCGAAAGAAAGATAACTGCTTTCGCTTTTGAGAAAATAAAAGACAATACAGGATCATATCCAATTATTCGTTCTATGGGCGAAATTGTCGGGAATTCATCTTTGCATATCGCTGCAAAATATTTGGCTCATCATAAGTATGGAAATGGGAGTATGTTAGGCGGCATTCCCGGTTTAAAACCTACCGAAGTTGTAATCATTGGTGCAGGAACAGTTAGCGAAAATGCAGCAAAATCGGCTATTGGAATGGGCGCAAGTGTGAAAGTTTTTGATAACTCTGTTTATCGATTACGTCGACTTCAAAGCAATATACAGAGTAAAATATTTACATCGGTTTTACAACAAAAAAATCTGGAAGAAGCTCTTGCTACGGCAGATGTAGTTTTAGGTGCAATGCGTAAGAGAAAAGGTACTCCATCATTTATGGTTCCCACCTATATGATTCAAAAAATGAAAAAAGGAGCAGTAATTATTGATGTGAGCATAGATCAAGGTGG
Source organism: Bacteroidales bacterium (assembly GCA_027858955.1). Taxonomy (GTDB): domain Bacteria; phylum Bacteroidota; class Bacteroidia; order Bacteroidales; family UBA12170; genus UBA12170. The sequence goes on along the minus strand of JAQIBR010000179.1, from coordinate 11,636 downwards.
TCTTTTCGAAACTTCTCGCTTAACTACACATGGCGAACCTGTTTATCAAGAGTTTGACGTTACTCATTATTGTGTTCCAAACATTGCTTCCGGAGTTCCTCGGACTGCAAGTCAAGCATTGTCCAATTTTTTTATGCCGGTTATTCTGCAAATAGCTGAATCAGGCGGGGTGGATCAACTGTTGCGAAGCGATGAAGGTTTTCGCTCGGGAGTATATCTTTTCAATGGAGTAATTACAGATAAAGAAATCGGGGAAACTTTTGATATGTCCTACCGCGATTTGGATCTTCTTTTAGCAGTACTGCACTAGTAAATATATCTCAATGGCCAAAAGGATTTATAAGGTAAACCTTTTTTTAAATTGTAGAATAAAGCTGAAACTTTTAGTTTTTGCGATTTTTATTTCTCCCCTTTATATAGTTGCACAGGAGCATAAAGCCGAAGATGAAAAATCAAAAGCTTTTCGACTTATGTTTTATAATGTTGAAAATTATTTCGATCCTTTTGATGATACTCTAAGCAATGATAATGAGTTTCTTCCCGAAGGAATACGAAATTGGAACTATTCTCGCTTTCTTAAAAAAAGAAACAATATTTATAAAACTATTATGGCGGTTGGGGGATGGGAGCCGCCTGCTATAATTGGACTTTGTGAAATAGAGAATAGATTTGTGCTTAACCAATTAGTTTATCAAACTCCCTTTGCAAAATTCGATTATAGAATAATTCATGAGGAATCGCCAGATCGTAGAGGGATTGATGTAGCTTTGTTATTTAATCCAAAAACAATTCAAGTTATTGACCATAAAGCAATTAGTATTGATTTTCCGTTTGCCCCAGAAACAAAAACAAGGGATATATTATATGTAAAAGGGCTTGTTTACAATAAGGACACATTGCATATTTTTGTAAATCATTGGCCTTCTCGATATGGGGGTGAGCTTTCATCAAAAGCACGAAGGGTTTTTGTTGCACAACAGCTGGCTAATCATATTGATGCGCTCTTAGAAAAAAATAATGAAGCGGCAATAGTTGTGATGGGCGATTTTAATGACTATTCTTATAATCAAAGTATTAAAGAAGAACTGAAAGCGGGAAAAGAATTAAATAGCAGCCGTCTGCTGAATCTAATGCCCGAGAAAAATTATTCCATGGGAACTTATAAATTTGACGGGGAATGGGGAATTTTAGATCAAATAATGGTCTCGCCTGTATTACTTTTACGATATAAAAGTATATTTGTACTTAAAGAAGCTCAAATTTTTGATGCTGATTTTTTATTGCAGGAAGATGCTAAGTATTTAGGAGATATGCCGCATCGTACTTTTTTGGGGATGAAATATATTGGTGGTTTTAGCGATCACCTACCTGTTTTTGTTGATTTTCGGATAAAATAGACAAAGACAATTGTCATAACTGTCAGAAATCGAATGATATAGTAAATAAGTAATAAAAAGCTGAATTTTTTGGGTAACGTTTTTTGAAAATTAACCATTAATAGAGTGAAAAAGAATAAATATAACGACGAAGAAATTATAGAAGGCTTAAGGCAGGGAAATGATAATGTCTTAAATTTTCTATATAAAAATTATTATGGAGTTGTTAGAAATATGGTGTTAAAGTCATCAGGTAATGAAGACCAAGCACGGGATATTTTTCAAGAAGTAATTATTGTTATTTATAATAAATTACAAGATAGCAAATTTAAAATTACAAGTTCTTTTTTTACTTTTTTCTACGCAGTGATAAAAATAACCTGGCTCAATTACAGGAAGTTAAATATGAAGAATCCTTTAGGATATGCAAAGGATTATAATGACGAAATAGGTTCTCAAGTTGCAGCTGATGATATCGAAATTCTAGCTGCACAAGCTATAAGAAACAATTTGTTTACTACTTATTTTAAACAAATGACCGAAGGTTGCCAGAAAATATTGAAGTTTTATTTAGCAGAATACAAAGCTGAAGATATAGCCCTAGAACTTGGTTTAAAAAGCGCAAACTATGTTCGCAAACGCAAATCAGAATGCTTAAAATTGCTGATAGAAAAAATAAGAAAGGATGCTTTATATAAAGAGTTAAAATGAATACAGATCGTGAAAAATTAATAATAGGGATGATTAAAAATAAATTAAATACTGTGCAAACTGTTCATTTTGATGATTTATTTGCTAATGATGAAAATTTTCGTGAAGATTTTATAATCACTAGCCATTTGATGTCTAATATTAATGATAAAAAAACAATGGATATTAGAGCTAAACTCGATTCCATTTACAATGAAATGTATGTTACTCATAAGAAAGCTAAAATGATACGATTAATTAAACAGAATTGGTATTCTGCCGCAGCTGTTATCGCTGTTTTAGTTATGATAGGCACTTTTTGGTTTACTTATTTAAACAAGCAAGGATGGAACGAACAACTATATAATACATATTATGAAGCTGATGAAGTGTTTGTCAATACTCGAAGCAAAGCCAATTTTAATGTAGATGTGTTGCATCACGGAATGGAACTCCTTGAAAAGAAAGATTTCTCAGCAGCTCTTGCTGAGTTTAATAAATTACCAAATAGCCTTACAGCAAACTATTATTCAGGAGTTGCCAATATGGAACTCAATAACCATGAGCTGGCTGTTATTAAGTTCGATTATGTTATTGAAGATTATTTGAATCTATTTTATGATCAAGCTCAGTGGTACAAAGGTTTATGTTTGGTAAAACTCGAGAAAAAAACAGAAGCAATCAGTTTATTTTACCAAATTGCACAAACTGAAAGCTATTTTAAAGATAAGGCAAAACAAATTGTTGCCGACTTAAGAGAGAACTAATGTAAAGTGTACGAATTGAGCTATAATTCAATTTGTACACTTTTTGAAGGAATATTTCTATCCACCTTCTTTAATAAACCTTGCAGTACATTTCCGGGACCTACTTCTGTTAACTCTGTAATTCCATCAGTAATCATATTTGTCATGATCTGAGTCCATTTAACCGGAGAAGTTAATTGTTTAATCAAATTTTCTTTTATTATAGCAACATCGCTAACAGATTCGCCGTTAACATTTTGATAAATGGGACAAATTCCTTGTCTGAAAGAAGTATTTTCAATAGCTGTCGCCAATTTAAGTCCTGCAGGTTCCATTAAGGGACTATGAAAAGCGCCTCCTACATTCAAAGGTATAGCTCTTTTAGCTCCAGCCTCAATCAATTTCTTGCAAGCAATATCAATACCCTTAAATGAGCCACTTATAACAAGTTGTCCGGGGCAGTTGAAATTGGCAGGAACAACAATCTCGTCTATTTCATTACAAATATTTACCACAACTTCATCTTCCAAACCGATAATGGCAGCCATTGTTGATGGTTCAACTTCGCAGGCTTCCTGCATAGCTAGGGCACGCTTCGAAACTAATATTAATCCATCTTCAAAAGCGAGAGTTTTATTTGCAACCAAAGCTGAAAATTCGCCGAGCGAATGCCCTGCAACAACATCAGGTTTAAAATCATCGCCCATAATATTGGCTAAAATAACTGAGTGCAAAAAGATTGCAGGTTGAGTTACTTTTGTCTGTTTTAGATCATCCTCGGCACCGTGAAACATTAATTCCGTAATTCTAAAACCCAATATATCATTGGCTTTTTCGAACAGTTCCTTGGCTAAAGGGGAATTATCATATAAATCTTTTCCCATCCCAACATATTGAGCTCCTTGGCCCGGAAATACATATGCTTTCATATATTCTTTTTAATAAAAAACACGGACAAAGAAATTGCCCCATGCAAGTATAAATATTATTTTTTGTTTACTTTCTATTTCCTAAAAAACGAAGCAGGAATAGGAATAAGTTAATAAAATCGAGGTAAAGGGTTAACGCACCCATAATAGCGAGTTTCTCTTTAGCCTGGCCTGCATATTCTCCAGTTGACATACCTATGCGCTTTAGTTTTTGAACATCATAAGCTGTAAGTCCAGTAAATATTAATACACCGGCAATACTTATAATGTATTCGAGAGTTCCGCTATGCATAAAAAAATTAACTATACTGGCGAGAATTATTCCAATTAGTGCCATATACAAAATAGAACCAAATTTTGTCAAATCGGTATTTGTAGTATATCCTACCAATGCCATAAGACCAAAGGTGCCTGAAGTAACTACAAAAGTGGAAAACACACTTGCCTGAGTATAAATCAATAAAATGAAACTCAGGCTCATCCCCATCAAAACAGCATAGATTAAAAACATCAGACTGAGATTTGCCAAATTCATTTTCTGAAAACGAAATGATATTAACATAACCAATCCAAAAGGAGCCAACATAACTATCCAGCCCATCATTGATAATCCTGTTTCGCCATATAACAAAGCAATTAAGCTAGGGCTTGAAGCAAAAAGATAAGCTGTTATTGCCGTTATTCCCAATGCTAAAAACATCCAACTAAAAACGGATGTCATAAATGTTTTAGCAAGACTTTGTGCCTTAGCATTCGTTGAGAAGGTTTGTTCAAATTGATTTTGATCTGTGTCCATTTCTGTATGATCTTTTACATTTTCCAAGAAGCAAGAACATTAAAAATTGTACCAAAGTTGAAAACACTAACACTATTTGACTTTTTGTCAGCTATGCAGATTAGTACCTATTAAGTGAATGAATTCTTCTCTAGTTTCTTTCTTTCTAAATGCTCCCGTAAAATCGGATGTAGTGGTTACTGAATTTTGCTTTTGAACGCCTCGCATAGTCATGCATAAATGTTTGGCTTCAATTACTACTGCCACACCTAGTGGATTAAGTGTATCTTGAATGGCATTTTTTATTTGAGTAGTTAAACGTTCTTGTACTTGAAGTCTGCGAGCATAAGCCTCCACGACTCGGGCAATTTTGCTAAGTCCGGTAATATAACCATTTGGAATATATGCTACGTGCGCTCTGCCAATAAAAGGAATCATATGGTGCTCGCACATTGAGTAAACCTCTATGTCTTTTACTATTACCATCTCGCGGTAATCTTCTTTAAACATTGCCGAACTTAATATTTCTTCCGGATTAACATCGTATCCTTGAGTCATAAATTGCATTGCTTTTCCAACTCGTATAGGTGTTTCTAGTAAACCCTCTCGAGCTGTATCTTCACCTAGAAGCTTTAAGATTTCAAAGTAATGATGACTTAGTTTGTCAAGTTTTTCAGGATTCCAGGTATCTATTCTTTCGTAATCATACATATTATTAATTTTCTATTTATCAATTTTCAGGATAATCTATTTGCCATAATATTCTACTGAATTGTTTTCCGTTTCGGAAATTTTAACACAATGAAGCAAAGCTCCCATTTTTTTAATTTCTTCTTCTAACTCTTCCCAGATAGCTATTGCAATAACTTCTGTACTTGTAAATTTATCTGTCAAAAAATCAACTTCAATATTTAAATTTTTGTGGTCGACTTTAGCAATAATTTTTCGGCGGATAAGATTTTTCAAGTCAATCAAATTGATTAAAAAACCGGTATCTGGATTAATTTCGCCTTTTACTGTTACGAACATCTGGTAATTATGCCCATGCCAATTAGGGTTAGAGCATTTTCCAAAAACTTCAAGATTTTTTTCATCAGAATATTCTGCTATAAATAAACGGTGAGCAGCTGTAAATCGTTCACGACGAGTAATATATATCATAATTGACTAATATTAGCTTTGTTTCAAAGGTACAAAAAGCATTGATATTATTAAATCGATTTAAAATATTGTCGCAAATAAATATTCAGTTTTATAGTAAGCCATTGTTACTTTTATTTTCCTTTTAAGAATTTTAAAATGGAAAATATCTCAAAAGATGTAAAAATTAAATAGTAAGAAAAAAATGTTATAATAAATCCAATGGCATCATAGCGATTTAAAAGCACATAAATTAATATTATGGCTAAGTAAAGAAGCAATTTTACTGTAGTAGCTAACATAAAAGCATTGATGAACTTACCTTGGTGATCAATTGATTTTTTAAGTAAAAAACGATGAACCAGAAGAGATATGGATAGAAAAAATATTATGATATAAGGCCAGGAATAACTAATAAATTTTTCTGGTATTATATAGGTTAAAATAAAAGTAAGTACTGCAGTTATCAATGAAATTATGATTATGCGTTTGCTAAACTGATGAAACGTTGAATCCATAATAAGTTTATTTTTTAATAAAATCCTTAATTGCAATATATATTGCTAATACAACTGAACCGAGTGAAAAAATCAATGTAAACAAAGGAAATTCCCATGTTGTTATTTTGTCTAATTGCACACCTCCAAACATCCCTGCGCCAATAATCAGACCCATTTGAATAGCAAGCGCCGAATATTTTACATAGGTATTAAGATTCTTTTTGGTTTTGTTTGTTTCCATTTGATGCTTTTGAGTCTTTATTACTCATGCTGCAATTTCCGTTGAAAGAAGCACCAGATTCAATTGATAATTTATTGGTCTTAATATTTCCAGTTAAATTAACTGATGTTTTTAAAAGAAGAAGGTTTTCAACTTCAACATTACCTTTAATGGTACCTGATAAATCTGCATTCTGACAGAAAATATCGCCTTCAACCACCCCATTTTGCCCAACCACAACTTTACCAGTTGATCGAATACTGCCAATGAGTTTTCCAACTATTCTAAAATCTCCCTCGGTAGAGATATCCCCTTTTACTATCGTTCCAATACTAATAGTAGTAATAGTATTTGTATCGAATTCCCCGTTTTTTGCCATTTCTTTATTTATAAAATTTCTAAACATTAGTGCTTATATTTTTCTTTAAAAAACAATTCGTATTTTATAATATCCTTATCATTAAAGAAGATCGAATAATTTTCAGCCGAAATTACAAAAGTTTTGGAATCATTCCTAAGAACAGATGGAAAAACGTAACTGTCGGAAATAAACGAATTAAAATAATTCATTGCATCCAGTTGAGTCCTAAATTCACCTATGCTAATAACCTGTTTTTGATCCATTAAAGGGTATGTGGTAATATTCAAGTTTGGGGCTTGCTTTTTGTTAAAATCCTGCATCCTCACTTGAATAGCACTTACATTTATTTTTTCTGCATCCAAAATAGTTATAACGAAGTGTTGGCTGCTTGGGTTGGTAGTGTATAGCGCAAGAGCTTCGTTAAGCATTTCATCCAACATTTTATTGCTTTCATTATCAGCAATTTCGAATGTTTCTAGTGTTTTTCCACGATTCTCTAAAATATTTTTTGCTTGCGGAGTGATTTCTGCATCTGGGTATAAGAGTACTAAATTTTCTAAATTAACATACATCGAATCGATAATGCTTGTTTGTGCCATTGAAAGTGCTTTTATATATAGAAAATTGGCTTTTAATGGATGGTTGTCCGTATTATCTAAAGCTTGATTAGCGTGATGTAAGGAAATCAAATATTGCTCCTTTTCAAAAGCTTGGTATGTGCGTTTGTATTGATCAATAAAATAGTTTTTCTTTTTCTCCATCTCTCGATAATAGTTCGGGTCTTGAACTAACTTTGCATAATCAGTATCAGGATAATTGTTGATAATGAGATTTTTATATTTGTTTTTTTGTTCAGATTGAGTATTCTCATCATATAGCTGATATAATTGAAAATAAACTTGCAGTTGTTTTGAATGATTTTCAGTGCGTTGGGCAAAATCCTCAAAAACAAGTTTTGCTCTTTCGTTTAATTTTAAGTCTTCTTTATAAATGAATCCGGCTTGATATAATGCATCGGCAATTTGTTCAATGGCATTCGCAATTTGTTCATTTGTTCTTGGAATATCTTTCAAATAATAATTTCGAGATAAAGGATCTGTTGTTGAACTGCTTCTTAAGCTGTCGTTTGTATTTTCAATTTGCTGATCATCTTCATCAAAACTAAAATTATTTGTGATCACTGCTTGCTTATTGCTCAATCGCCAATTATCAGCTAGAGCCCTATTTCCCCACTTGGCAATAAATTCAGTATAGCCCATACTTCTAGCTTGAGGATTATAAAAATACCACTGTCCCCCACCTGTTGCCATACCCATACCTCCGGGAGAATTTCTCATTTGGTTTCCCATTGCAATGCTTTGCTGTTTTGCAAATTCATCATCACGTATTTGAATTTCGGCTTCTCTAACTATTGCTATAAGACTATCTGCTAAAGCATTTAATTTATGTTCAGGAAGCCGCCCAAGTATCAAAAGGCTGTCATGTTGCTCTACAATGCTTAGGTGTCTAGATAAGTCTTTGTAAGTGGCAGTTTCTTTTGATATTTGGTTATAATTTTCGTAATTATATGGTAATTGTTGAAGAGCAGTATCATAATAATTATTTGCAAGTGTAAAGCGCTTAATATCAAATAGTAAGTCCGCAGCTTTTAAGGATGCAATTGCTTTTTGTGTTTGATTTTCAGTGCTGCTTTTCACTGCTGCTCGTAAATTACTAATAGCACCTAAACTATCGTTATCTTTTAGATCAATATCTGCCAATGCGTAGTAAATCTGATCAAGATAATTCTTGTTTTTACTGTCCTTAAGCATTTTAATCAAATTTTTACGCAAATTCAAGCCATCATCCGAATTCTTTGTATACAAAAAGGCCAGATTAATCTTGGCGTTAAATGCCATTCGATAATTAGTATTCAGTTTAATAACCTTCTGATAGTAGGTAGTAGCTGTGCCAGGCTGATCTTCACTCTGATAAATTTGAGCCAAAATATACGAAATTCTAGCAATTGTTTTCCTATCAATTGGTAAATCCAAAGCACTCTCCAAATAAGGCTTTGCTTTTTCGGTTTGTTTGCTTTTTAAGAAAAGATCAGCGTATACTAAATCCAGATTCTTTTGAACAAAAGGAGTTAGCTCATCATCGAAAAGCATGCTCAATTCATCCAATAAAGTCTCCGCCTTTTGAAAGTTTCCAGATTCTATGAAGGTTTTAGCTAGCCACAATTGAGCGTCGTATTTAATCTTATTATAGTAATACCGGCTTATTACAAAATTAAAACTTTGGCGTGAACTGGTATATTTCTGTTTAAAGAAATTGGCCTTTCCGATTAACATATAACTGTCGTCTATCCAATTGCAATGCTCTCTATTTTTAAACCACATGCTGTGTCTTTGAGCGGTCAACGAGCCTTTTTCAATAGCCCGATCCATATCAGATAAAATTGAGGATACTTGTGATTCGTTGCCATAATTGAATACAACAAGCGTTTTGGTGAAATCATCACTTATGTTATTGTCTAATCTGCTTATACCAGATTTTAAACTTTCGTTTCCATTCCACCATCCATTGTAGTGTGCTGTAAGATTATGATAAGTACGTCGCGTAAAAGTATTCTTCTTTGTAGAACACGATGAAAGAATTATCAAAGCAAATATTAGCAATGTCCAATTTCTAAAAGAAACTAATCTAAACTTACGCATGAATCTATAATGTTCCAATAGCACAACTTGTAAACTGTAATCTTGCAAAAATATTTTAATTTTTCCAAAAAAATTTGATTTAATATGCGAATTAATAGAAAGTTTTGATTTAGACATATAAAATTGTGTGTTCAATTGATTAAAAGTCAAAAATAAAATAAGTAAATCCATATCTTTGCAATAATATGGAAAAACAAAAAAATAAAAAGCGATTAAAGAAACTAAGGTATAAATATCGTTTAGTTTTAATGAACGAAGATAATTTTGAACAAAAAATTAGCTTTAGATTATCGCAGCTAAATGTTATTGGTGCAGTTAGTGCTTTTTCCATTTTATGGATATTAATAATGATCTATTTATTGGCCTTTACATCTTTGCGTGAATATATTCCCGGTTATACCGATCCCAATCTCTCTGAACAGTTTTATAAAATGGAAGTGACTATAGATTCATTAGAAAATAGCTATAATCTTCAAAATCAATATATGCTTAATATCCAGCGCATACTTCGTGGCGAAGATTTTGAAGAAAATGAGAATTTAGGGCAGCAGGAAATTTACGATTATAGTGGTATTGAGAACACTATTTCTTTCGAAGATTCTATTTTAAGGAGCGAGATGGAAAGTCTAACTGAATACAACCTTTATTTCTATGATGCGCAGTCAACTGATTTTGAACGAAATATTGCTGTTGTCGGTCCTATGGTTTTTTTTAAACCTATTAACGGAATTATTACTAATCATTTTAATAGTGCCATTAAACATTATGCAATCGATTTGGTTTCTGAACGAAATGACGCTGTTAAATGTGTTTATGACGGAATAGTTATTTTATCGGATTGGACCATTAATACTGGATATGTTATTGCTATTCAGCATCCTAATAATTTTATTTCAGTTTACAAACATAACTCTGCGCTCTTAAAGCAGCAGGGAGATATTGTAAAAGCGGGCGATCCGATTTCAATTATTGGCGATACCGGCGAACAAAGCAGTGGCCCTCATCTGCATTTTGAACTTTGGGCAAATGGTTCACCTGTTAATCCACTCGATTACATTAGTTTTTAGAATATGGATTGACCACTTAAAGTGGTAAACAGCTCCAAAGCCTTCATTCCCCGAACTGAATTCCCTTTTTTGTTAAGTTTAGGACTCCAGACTGCTATTGAGTATTCATGTGGAAGGAAAGCAATTATTCCGCCTCCGACGCCACTTTTTCCTGGTAAGCCAACTTTAAAAGCAAACTCTCCCGATTCATCATAAAAGCCGCTTGAAAGCATAATTGCATTTATTCGTTTAACTTGACTTTTATTAAGTTCTACAGAAGCAAAATCAAAGGGTTCTATTAAGGATGCGTATGGCGAAAAGGATTGTGCTAATTGCTTGCAATTCATTACTATGGAACATTGATGATAATAAAAATCAAGCACTTCTTCACAGGGGTTATTGATATTTCCATGTGCTTTTAACATATGCACTAAGGAAGCATTGTGGTGTCCCGTTTCTTTTTCCGATTGAGCTATATTTAGATCGAAATTAATGGAATCGTCTTGTGCTAGTTTTCTAACAAAAAGAAGTAAGTCTGTTTTGGGATTATTTAGATGAGTCAATAAAATATCGGTAATAACTAAAGCGCCAGGATTAATGAATGGATTACGTGGAATACCATTTTCATATTCAAGTTGAACGATAGAATTAAAGGGACTTCCGGAAGGTTCAACGCCAACGCGTTTCCAAATATTCTCTCCTAAAAGCGAAAAAGCCATGGATAGAGTAAAGACTTTTGAAATACTTTGGATAGAGAAAGGTTCTAAGCTATCACCTAATTCAAAATGTTGATTATCTTTAGTTTGAATATATAAGCCAAATTTATCTGGGTTTATGTTTGATAATTCCGGAATATAATTGGCTATTTTTCCAACAGAGGAGTATGCTTTGCTTTCCTTAAAAACTTGTTCGAGTATAGAAGAGTAATCCATAAAAATTAAATTTTACGCGATTTTTTTAACTTCGCCTTTTTCCAAGCGATATTTTTCTTTTCCCTCAGGACACACAGCAATTCCGCTCTCATCAAAATTCAGACGATGTCCAAATTCGCTCATCCAACCAATATGACGAGCAGGGTTTCCAACAACAAGAGCATATGCAGGAACAGTTTTAGTTACTACAGCTCCTGCACCAATAAAGGCAAATTCGCCAAT
>JAQIBR010000122.1 GCA_027858955.1 Bacteroidales bacterium | reverse complement strand
TAGCATAGCATGGACAAACAGCGCATTACCCAACTAAAATCCCTATTCGACGAAATAGGCCATTTTATTAACAACGACGATAATAGCGAACAAGTAGAAGTGTGGTTTGCCCGCGAATTGCAGGAAATACTTGGATATGCTCGCTGGGAAAATTTTATTGTAGCAATTCAACGTGCTTTAGCTTCGTGTAAAACACAGAATATCAGTATCGATGATCATTTTCGTGAGGTCACTAAAATGATCGAAATTGGCAAAGGCGGCAAACGTGAAATCACCGATTTTATGCTTACGCGTTATGCCTGTTATTTGATAGCTCAAAACGGAGACCCAAAGAAAGAAGAAATTGCTTTTGCCCAAAGCTATTTTGCCGTTCAAACCCGAAAGGCTGAATTGATTGAAGAACGATTGAACCTGTTATCACGTTTGGAAACCCGCAATAAACTTCGTGCTTCGGAAAAGCAACTTTCTCAAAATATTTACGATCGCGGAGTTGATGATAAAGGATTCGGCCGAATCAGGTCAAAAGGAGATACAGCATTGTTTGGCGGACAACCACCAAAGATATGAAAAACAGACTGGGCATTAACTCGAACCGGCCACTTGCTGATTTTCTTCCAACATTAACCATTGCAGCTAAAAATCTTGCAACCGAAATGACCAATTATAATGTTGACGGTAAAAATCTTTTTGGTGAGAAACCTATTACAAAAGAACATGTACAGAACAATATAAGCGTTCGTGATATGCTTGGAAAAAGAGGCATAAAGCCAGAAAAACTGCCTAAGGCTGAAGATATTAAAAAATTGGAGCGCAAGACAGCAACCGATGAAAAGAAAATCGAAAAAATAACAAAAAAATTGCCGAAACAAAAGAAATAAATGTTAGGTCAAGAAAAAAATAGAATTGATGTGCCTGTGATATATTGGTAGGGAAACTTTCCCACGATTGGCTGCCGCTCGGCCTAATATCTGATTAGATCGCAACTGGAAATTTGTCTCTGTCAAACAAAGTTTGTTACGGAAAATAGACAAAAGCTGAAAAAAAGAATAACGCATAACAAAGAAACGCTCCCATAAGGAGCGTCGGACTGAAGATACTATCTCCAGTGATGTTGGAACAAATGTACTAAAATTATTATGGGAAAAGCAAATAATAGTAAAAAGAAAGAGTAATAGTTTACGTTGATGGGTTTAATTTATATTTTGGTATGCTAGAAGCTGGTTTCAACAATTGCAAATGGCTAAATATTAGCCTGTTGACTAAGAATTTATTACAAGCAAATCAAGACCTACAAGGAATTAAGTATTTTACCAGCAGAGTAAGCAATAATCCCGATAAGCAAAAAAGGCAAAGCACATATATTGAAGCTTTAGAATCAGTTGGTGTTAAAATTTATTATGGCCATTACCAAAGAGATACAGTTGAATGTAGTAGATGTGGTAATATCTGGCCTAAATTCAATGAAAAAATGACAGATGTTAATATCGCAACGCATATGCTAAATGATGCATATCAAGATAAATACGATATGGCAATGCTAGTTTCAGGAGACAGCGATTTAGTACCTCCTATCCGTACAATACATGAAATTTTCAAAACAAAAAGAGTGTTTATCGCCTTTCCTCCAAAAAGACATAATAATTCAGTATCACTAGTTGCTAAAGGCTCGCTAACTATTGGTCGTAAAAAATTGGTTGACAGTCAGTTTGATAATGATATTACCAAATCTGATGGTTATATTCTTAAAAAACCGAAAGAATGGTTATAAATTAGACAGCATAAATAGACTAACTCTTGCATGATCTAATCCGGAGATTTGGCTGTACAGATAAGTTTGTCTCGGACAAACAAAAATTGGAGCGAATAACTTACGGTCAGTAGACCGATGTTACATCAATCTTAATCAGGAGATCAAACTTAGCAAAGAAAAATAAAAATGTGAATATGACCGAAGAGCAAAATATAATTATTTATAACACTTTAGACGGTAAAGTTTCTTTAGCCTTATTTGCCAAAGATGAAAATGTTTGGATGAACCAAAATCAGCTTGCAGAACTTTTTGACACCTCTAAGCCTAATATTAGCATGCACACATCTAACATACTAAAAGAAGGCGAGTTAGACAAATATTCAGTTGTTAAGGATTACTTAACAACTGCCGCAGACGGCAAAAAATATAAGGTAACTTTTTATTCGCTTTCTATGATTTTAGCCATTGGCTTTCGTGTAAAGAGTAAGAGAGGAACTCAATTTCGGCAATGGGCAAACCAGAACTTAAAGGAATACATGATTAAGGGTTTTGTAATGGATGACGATCGTCTAAAAAATCCTGATGGCCGCCCCGATTATTTTGATGAATTCTTGGCGCGGATTCGTGATATTCGCGCTTCGGAAAAACGATTTTATCAAAAAGTAAGAGAACTATTTTCTTTGAGCAGTGATTACGATAGTACTGATAAAGCCACACAAATGTTTTTTGCCGAAGCCCAAAACAAAATACTCTATGCAATTACGCGAAATACAGCAGCTGAGATTATTGTAAATCGCGCAAACGAAAACCAATCTAATATGTCACTCACTAGTTGGCAAGGTGCTATTGTTCGCAAACAAGATATTTACATTGCAAAAAACTATTTAACAGAAGATGAGATAGATAGTCTAAACCGTTTTGTTATGGTATTTTTAGAAACTGCCGAATTAAGAGCCAAAAACAGAGAAGACATAATTATAAAATTTTGGCAAGATAATATTGACCGCATCATTGAATTAAACGACAAAGAACTTCTAAATCATAAAGGAAGCATTTCAAAAGCTCAAATGGAAAAAGATGTGAGCGATATTTATGAGAAATTCAATGAAAAACGAAAAGTAATAGATTCAAAACAAGCTGATATTCAAGACTTAGAAGAGTTAAAATTATTAGAAGAAAAAGTTAAAAAGAAATAAAAGCAAACCTCCCTCGCTCGGCCTAATCTTCCGCCAGTGGGCGGACATACTATTAGGTCGAACCAACAAGTTTGTCTCAGACAAACAAAACAGCCGAAAAGCTTCTACGGTCAGGAGACCATCTTTTTTTTGTCAAGCTTAATCGGGGTTATCCGCCAATGGCGGAAGATTAAACTTAGCAAGGGTGTACGGATATTGACAATTATTGTTAATAGAAAACATTACAACTAAGAAATTCAACTGAATTCGTAGAATATTTTGTAACTTTATACCGAATTTAAAGACAATATCTATGAATACCATTCAACTAAAACAAGAATTAATTCACAGAATATCCAGAATAGAAGACATTGACTTTCTTAATGCCATTAAAACAATTTTGGATTACAAGAAAAAGGAGACCATTATTGAACTGACCGCTGATCAAGAGAAAGAACTCCTTTTTGCAAGTAAAGAAGCAAAAAAGGGAAATGTGATATCACAATCAAAAATGGATCAAAAAGTAGATGAATGGCTAAACGAGAAATAATCTGGACAAGAATTTCCGAAATTCAAATACAAGAAATCCTTGAATTTTTCTCAAAAAGAAACAAAAGCGGAGAGTACTCTAGAAAACTTTATAAGAAGTTTAAGACAGAACTTAAAACTGTCGCGAAAAGACCTGAATTAGGAATTAAAACGAGACTGGACCAAATCAGAGGTCTGATTATTGAAGATTATATTATATTTTACGAGATACTCGAAGACAGTATACTAATTTTGAAAGTTTGGGATTGCAGACAAAATCCTGACAAACTAAGTATTCCGAGATAAACAACAACTAATGCCAATCAAGTATGGTGTTCGCGCTCAGCCTAATTTTCCACCTGTGGGCGGACAGGCTGATTAGGTCGGCTCAACAAGTTTGTCTCGGACAAACAAAACAGCCGAAAATACTTCAACGGTCAGGAGACCAGCTTTTTTTTGTCAAGCTTAATCAGAGATTAAGCTTAGCGAGGGATTAGAAAAAGATAAAAGCAAAACCTGATTTACGTAAGATAAATACTTTGTTTTTGATTATTATCGTGCCATTTCGATGAAGCGCAGCAAAAGTCAGGGCGCGACTCAGAGTCGCACTCTGACGCTAATAAAAAAAAACCGCCTAAATTTCTTTAAACGGTTTTCATTATTTTTTTAATCGTATGCTAGTGCTGATGTCCACCTGCGCCATGAACATGACCATGCTCAAGTTCTTCGGCACTTGCTTCACGAACTTCAACAACTTCGCCGGTAAAATATAGTCCTTGACCAGCAAGCGGATGATTAAAATCCATCTTTACTTTGTCCTCTCCTATTTCCAGTACCAAACCATTTAGAGGATGTCCCTGCTCATTTTGCATAGGAATATTTGCTCCAACTTTTAAAAATTCATCATCAACTTTACCTTCAACCTCAAATATTTTCTTATCAAGATCAACAATGGCTTCAGGTGTTTTTTCACCATAACCTTCTTCACTTGACAAGGCAAAACTAAAAGTATCGCCTACTGCTAAACCTTCCAAATTCTCTTCAAATATTGGTAAAAGGGCTCCTACTCCAAACAAAACAACAAAAGGTTTATCTTTTGAAACTTCTTGTACCAATTCACCATTAACATCATCCTTACTAAGGATATAAGTCATACCAATGACCTTGTTTTTTTCAACTTTCATTCTATAATTATTTATTATTATTATTATTCATTTATAACCGTACGGCAAAAGTAACACCAAATTTCTAAATACCAAATTATACCAATTGTAGTTCAAAATGCCGCGTAGCAAATTTTGAATTTACAATAGCTTGTCCTGAACTCGTTGAAGGAGTTAATGGCGATAGATCAACAAAACCGCAGATTGAACGAAGTGAATTGAATATCAGCGAAGGCCAAAAAGAAACAATATTGCTGAGCTAAAATCCGCCTGACCGGACGGGCAGGTATGCGGCATTTTGTTGACTAATCGGATGATTGTTAAAAAATAGTAAAACGCATAGTTTTTACGGAATATATGTACGTTTTTAACTATGTTTGACCACAAAAACACAAACTAATATTATGTTAAATAAAACCACTCTTGTATTCTTGTTAATTATCGGACTCTCGGGTTCAATTTTGAAAGCTCAAAATTCCAATCAAAGTGCTGAAAAACAAATTTATGCTAAAAATTTTATTGGCAAAAAAGCTCCCGATTTAAACATAAAAGGTTGGATAATTGAACCTCCCGAAACTGCCGGCAAATTTTTATTGGTTGATCTTTGGGCAACATGGTGCGGTCCTTGCCGAAGAGGCATCCCTGAATTAAACGAATGGCATCGTAAATATACCGATAAACTTGTAATTATTGGTTTAAGCGATGAAAATGAAGAAAAAATTCTGAGTATGAAGTCGCCGATCATTGAATATCCTAATGGCTATGATACCGATGGCTATTTAAAAAAACAATTGGAAGTTCGTGGCATTCCACATGTATTAGTCATTAATCCTGATGGTGTTATAGTATGGCAAGGCTTTCCAAAATTAGTAGGTTTTGAACTTACTCCTGAAGTTTTAGAGGCTCTTATTGGTTGGAATTAAGAACTACTTGGTTCTCAAAAAAATAATTCAAAAATAACTTCGTATTTCATTGATTAATTACGATATTTGCAGCCGTTTTCGTAACGAAAAATTTAATTAATTAAAAATTAAGCAAATATGCCAGCAAAAATTAGATTACAGCGATTTGGTAAAAAAGGAAGACCTTTCTATCATATCGTTATTGCAGATGGTCGCGCACCACGTGATGGTAGAAGTATTGAAAATCTTGGAATCTACGATCCGCTAACAAATCCTGCAACTATCGAATTAAATTTCGAGAAAGCTTTACATTGGATCCAAGTTGGAGCTCAGCCAACAGATACGGTTAGAGCCATTTTATCGTATAAAGGAGTAATGTATAAGAATCACTTAGCAAAAGGTGTTGCAAAAGGTGCTTTAACCGAAGAGCAAGCCGAAGTTAAATTTAACGAGTGGTTAAGTGAAAAAGAAGCTAGAATTAGTGCTAAAAAATCCAGTTTGGATACTTCAGCTCGCGAAGGCAAAAAATCTCGCCTTGATGCTGAAACCAAAGTGAATGAAGCACGTATGGGCGAAATTAACAAGCGTAAAGCTGACGAATTAGCTGTTGTAGAAGCAAAAGCTGCTGAAAGCGCTGCTGCTCTTGCTGCAGTTGCTGCTGAAAAAGCTGCAAAAGAAGCTCCTGCTGCTCCAGTTGTTGAAGCTGCTGAAGAAGTTGCTCCAGTTGTTGAAGCTGCTGAAGAAGTTGCTCCAGATGTTGAGGCCGTTGAAGAAGCTACCCCAGTTGCTAAAGAAGATACTGAAACTCCTGCAACTGAAGAGAATACTGAAAAAACTGCTGAATAAGCATTTTAGAATACAAAATCAAAACCGTGCGCCTAAAAGCGGACGGTTTTTTTTTGCTAAATTTGTTGAGCTATGGAAAAAGAAGCCTGTTATTATTTGGGTAAAATTACTCGCACCAATGGAAATAAAGGTGGAGTATCTGTTTTTTTAGATACTGATAATCCACAGGAATACAGTAATTTAGATGCTATTTTTGTAGAAATCAAAAAACAGCTTATCCCCTATTTTATCGAAAAAATAAATATACACACATCCAAAAATACGGCTTTAGTATACTTCGAAGATATTAATGATGTTGGTAGTGCTGCAGCTCTTAATAACTGTGCTTTATATCTTCCACTTGCTAGTCTTCCTATTTTGGACGGAAATAAATTCTATTTTCACGAAGTTGTTGACTTCCTGTTGATAGAAGAAAAATTCGGTGAACTTGGAAGAATCAAGCAGGTATTGGAATATCCAAATCAAGCTTTATTTCAAACCTTCTATAAAGAAAAAGAAGTTCTTGTACCAATTAACGACATGTTTATCAAAAACGTAGATCGCGAAAAAAAAGAGATACTCCTTAGCCTGCCCGACGGTCTTTTAGATGTTTATATTGAAGGCTAATCAAATGTCAGTCGATTATTTTCAATTCAAACAATTTATTGTCCACCACACATACAGCACAATGAAAGTGGGCACCGATGCTGTTTTACTAGGAACTCTTTCTGATATTCCTGAAAAAGGTAAAATATTAGAAGTTGGAACAGGGACAGGTGTTATTTCGCTCATTTTAGCACAGAGAAGCAAAGCTCAAATTACCGCAATAGATATTCATCAGGCATCGGTTTGGGAAGCGCGAGCCAATTTTAAAGAAAGTCCTTGGACTGAAAGATTAAAAGCTTTGATGATATCATATCAGCTTTATGCTGCACAAGGCAATCCTATTCGCTATGATCTGATTATCAGTAATCCGCCTTTTTTTGAAAACGATTTAAAATCGACCGATATAAATCGTAATATTGCTCGCCATAACGACCATTTAAGCTACCGCGATTTTCTATTGGCTAGTAGGTATTTCATTAGCGAGATTGGTCAATTATGCCTGATTCTGCCGCTTACTGAAGCTCAAATTTTTATCGAAGAAGCAAAAAATTCAGGATTCTATCTTCAAAAGAAAATCGAAATAAAACCAAAACCCGAAAAGGAAGCTAATCGTTTGATATTAAGTTTTGGGAAGCAGATTTTAAACGAAATTCAAAAGAATTCTATTACTATCCGAAATAACGATAACACTTATTCGGAAACATATAAAAAGCTAACGGAAGATTTTTATGTCTCTTTAAAATAATTGCAACTAATAAGTGTGGATAAAATACAGTAAATCAATAAAATAATTTTACCGCTAAGAACGCCAAGAAAATGCGCTAAGAACCGCAAAGTGCTGAATACCAATAATAACTAGCTTTGCATCCTTTGCGTAATTCATTGCGCTCTTTGCGTTTAAAATTTTAAATGCCTAATTATTAGTAACATATATCTATATTTTAAACTGATTAATTACAACTAATTTAGATAGACTTCAAGTAGTTTTAATTAAACGAGCTCAATTAAAGTAATCTCTGGACGAATTCCTATTCTACCTGGAAATCCAATCGCACCTATTCCTCGATTAACATATAAATACTGATCATGTTGAGCATATAAACCTGCCCAATGTTTATAAAGATACTGTGCCGGACTCCAACGAAAATATGGAGTTTCAATTCCTACTTGAAATCCGTGAGTATGCCCCGATAAAGTTAAGTCGATATGCTGGTTATGCTCCAAAACTTCAGCTTCCCAATGAGTGGGATCGTGGCTAAGTAATAACTTTATTGTATTATCTGGCACTCCAAGCAATGCTTTATCCAAATCGCCCAAGCGAGGAAAACGCGGATTGCTGCTCCAATTTTCAACGCCTGCAATCACTAAATCGGAATCTTCTAAATGAATGACAATATGCTCATTACGCAACAATTTCCAATCCAAGTTATTATAAAACTCAATTAATTGATCAAAGTTCTCTAACTCTTCTTCTTCATTTTCCCAATGATGATATTTTCCATAATCGTGATTCCCTAAAATACTGTAAATTCCATATTTTGCTTTCAGTTCTCTCAATTCATCGAAAAAAGGAAAAGCCTCTTTGGTAATATTATTCACCAAATCGCCGGTAAAAAAAACTACATCAGGTTTGAGCGCATTTATTTGTTCAACAGCCCGAATTAATGGTTCTTTACTTGCCCAGGTTCCTAAATGAAAATCAGAAATTTGTACAATTCGAAAATCTGTTAAGCCAATTGGTAAATTCTTGATTTTTAACTTTTCACGAAATATTTTAAAATGATAAGTGCCATGAAGCATTCCGAATCCCATGCTTCCCAAGAGAACACCACCCATTGCCAGACCTGTATTTACCAAGAATTTTTTTCGACTAATGGCATTTTTCGCATTCCGTTTCTTTTTATTACTGAGAAAAAGCTTAGTTGCTTGAAGAAATCTAATAACATCAGCAAAAAAAATAAATACTACAGGCAAAATAAGTGAGACAATAAATGTGAAAATTATTCCAATAAAATAAATTCTTAAAAAAGGTGGCCAAAGCTCCATTGGTTGGAGCACTAATCCAATACCTCCTGCAAATAAAATCAACACCGGTAGCCAAAAGATAGCTCCAAATAATATGTGAAGTAAAGATGACAGTTTATTACTCTGTGGTTTAATTGCTGACCAAACATAAAAATGAAGGATTACTAATATCGTTGTAAATAAATAAGGCATTCTAAAAGCAGGATAGTATCTAAAAACGATAAAACCTACAAAAACAAGTGTTAATATTGTTAAAAGTGTATATCCAAGTTTTTTAAGCATAACTTATTTAAATTTTGGCTGCAAAAATAAGCATTTCAGGATACCTACAATTAATAAATAATGAAAATAAAACACAGGCGAATACACTATTTTTCCTTAGATTCGCGACATGACTTTAATAATTATACTTATTACTCTAATTATCTCTATTAGTGCATTTTACAATACTGATATATTTGACAAACTGAAGTTTAATCCCTACCGAACTGCTCACCAAAAAGAAGTTTGGCGATTATTAACCTACGGATTTATTCATGCCGATTGGGTTCATTTGGGAGTAAATATGTTTGTATTGTTTTCATTCGGAACCTTGGTTTCTGCCTATTTCGATATGGTTTTTCCAGGAAACTCAACTTTTTATTTTCTGTTGCTATATTTAGGCGGCCTTTTAATTTCAGCAGCTCCTGCTTTCGGAAAACATAAAAACAATCTATATTATAATTCAGTGGGAGCTTCAGGAGCCGTTTCGGCAATCTTATTCTCAAGCATCGTTTTCGATCCTATGAATAAAATCTATCTTATGTTTATTCCTATTGGGATTCCAGCCATTTTATTTGGCGTGCTCTATTTAGTTTATTCTGCCTATATGGACAAAAAAGGGAACGACAATATTGGACACGATGCACACTTTTGGGGAGGCATTTACGGTTTTGTTCTTACCTTAATTTTAAAACCTGATTTATTTAATCATTTTCTCTATCAAATATTTGGGTAAATCACATTCAAAATCATTAG
>JAQIBR010000097.1 GCA_027858955.1 Bacteroidales bacterium | reverse complement strand
CCAATTGCGGGAAATGCACTGTGCTGGATAGTGCGATATATGAAAACATCCCGACCGGCTTTTGTACACAGAGGAAGTGACAGTAACGATGCACGCGCTCTTTTTTTAAGCATGAAGGGCAGGCGGCTTTCACGAGCAGGAGTTGAAGAACGGGCAAAACATTACAGTAAGGTCGTGTGGAATAGCGAGATGCACATAACGCCGCATATTTTCCGTCATAGTTTTGCTAGCCATTTACTGATTAACGGCGCAGGCGTAAAAGACGTTTCGGTTTTATTGGGGCATGCTTCAGTAGATAGTACCGTTGGTTACACACATTTTACTATTCGCAGTTTAAAGAAGATAATGAAGCAGTTTCACCCACGAGAGAATAATCTGTATATTGAAAGTGGTAAGTTGCCAGAGATTCGGTCTATTTTGAATAAGGCTTGACAACTCCCCTTTATTTTGTACATTCTTACTATTGATCTTTGAAATTTTTTGCAGGTTTTGAAAGGGTAAGCCCTGATTTTTGCACAAGTTCTCTGAAATATCGCCTTATGAAAGGCATTTTTCTTCAAATATTGACCATCGAGAGTATTTCCCATACGGAGAAGTGTGGGTCAACGAACGCTCCTCAGAAGAGAATCACGATATGCCGTACAAATACACCGGCAAAGAATACGACCCCGAAACAAAACTGACATATTATGGAGCACGCTACTACGACGCGAAGTTGAGTAGGTGGATCTCCGTTGATCCTATATTGGCTAGTTACCTGACAGGAAAACCCGCTGGCGGTGTTTACAATCCTATTAACTTAAATCTTTATCACTATGCTGAAAATAATCCAGTTATGTTTACAGATCCTAATGGAATGTGGACAAATCCTGTAAAAAAATCTTTAATTAGAGGTTATTCCACTGTTGGTCAAACTTCAAATGGTATCTATAGACCGCATCATAATACCTTTGGTACTGTTCGGACTGATGGTGCATATTATCCAGGATTTAGTGCCGGAAATCCAGCTGATGTGGCGAATCAAGCAACTCATACTCATTCCCAAAAACATAGTGGTGTTGACATATTGGCATCTGGAGGAACAACCATATACTCGGTTGGTGATGGGAAAGTTGAGTCTGTAATTGATTCAGATTCAGGTGATTATGGTAAACGTATAATAATTAGTTTCAAATACAATTATTCAATATGGAATAGATTGGGTGATTTTTTCCGAGGAGCTTCAAAAGCAGAAAAGAATTATAAAAAAAGTATGGATGGGCAAACTTTATTTGCAAGTTATAATCATTTATCTGATACTGGGGGTCTGACAATTGGTGATAAATTAAAAGAGGGGCAAAAGATTGGAAAATCTGGAATAACGGGGAATGGTGACCAAATACCTTCCGATGAACATCATTTGCATTTTGAGATGGGAACGGGTCAAAATGGTAATAAAGTATTAAATCGCCAGGATCCTGCAAAATTATTTCAGGGTTTGAAGAATGAGTCTCAAAGGGATTGAAAAATGTTTAAGAAAATTTCTAAGTTAACTATTTACATTATACTATCACTGATTATTATTACCTATACATATTCTGAGGATATACTTATGTATAAATTAGAACCTTTTATAAGTAATAATAAATTTAATAATCCGAAGGAAATAAAAAAATTAAAATTTACTTCAGATGAAGTTACCACCGAACAAACAAGTTTCTCTTTAAATTTAAAAAATAACATTCAGAAATTTGAATGCATTTATTCTTGGGAAATAAATAATTATAGTAATGGTTTTTATAGTATATCAAGTGAATGCTTAATTGATGAAAAGAAGAAAAAACTATTTTATTTCTATGATTTTTTAGAAGGTCAAATCGAGAAAGAATTTGGACCTTCGAATAACGACGTACCTTTGTTTGCATCAGAAGACCCTGGTGAAAAAGCGGCATTTTGGTTGTTCTCTGGATTTGCTATTGAATTAAGATTTTTTTCCGATAAAATAAGTGAAATGAACGATGAGTTTGATTATAAGAAAACACTTAAACGTGAAAGAATACTTTTAATAATAGGCCATATCCAAAAAGATAAACCATTTTTT
>JAQIBR010000073.1 GCA_027858955.1 Bacteroidales bacterium | reverse complement strand
CTATACATATAATTAATATATTGATTTATATCTTCGGTTTCTCCTACATTCTGGTAAAAACGTATATCCTGTTGAAACCCAAATTCAGACAAGTAATTCCAAATATCATAATCATTCCCCCAATATGCCGGAGAAAATACACCACATTTGCTGAAAATATTTTGATATTTCATGGCACCATACCAAGATATTAGCCCTCCAAAAGAACCTCCTATTATTCCTGTCTTCTTTCTATCTGGTAATGTTCTGTAGGTATTGTCAATATATGGTTTTAATGTTTCCACAATAAACTGCATATATTCATTTCCCTCTCCTCCTGCACCTAAAGGCTCAAAATATTTAGGCAGGTATTCATTGGCCCTGTGCCATTCTCCATTATCAATTCCAACTACTATTGGCACATTATAACCTTGATTTGCAAGACTATTAAGAGTTTCGTCAATTTCCATTTCCCAATCAGGAGATGCAAACATATTTTGCCCATCTTGCATATAAATAACAGGGTAGCTTAAACCACTGCTTTCATAATCGGGTGGAAGATATATGGTAACACGTCTGGACCGGTCAAGTTGTGGCATATAGAATGCTTGGCTTACTAAATATACATTTTCTGCAGCGATTGAATCAGTTGCTCCATTAATGTTTTCGTCGGCCCAATTTTTAATGCTTACACTATTAGTGCTTCCATTACTCACAATTAAGGTACGACTCGTTGTGGCGTTACCTAGTTCATCCACTTCAACTGTTTTCCAGTTTCCACGGCTAAACTTAAACTCAATTGTTTGACCATCAGAAAAGCCATCCAGCGTGATTTCCCACAGATTATTCACGTTTTTTGTCAATGCATATTGGGCATCACCAGGATCCCAAGAGTTAAAGTCTCCTGTAATATAAATCTGATCTTCCGATGGGGTATAATTAGGTAATGAAGTTACCACAAATGTAACCTGTGCCTGAACTGATATAAAGATTACAGAAAAGATAAAAAAGATAAAGACTCTCATAATTCAAAATGACAATTTTTATATTTATATTCAAAATGATAAAGAAGCATTAGGTATGTGGCGCTTTTAATTGAGTTTTATAACAGAGAAAACGATAAGCTATTTTAGTCTTTTTTCGAGACTTAAATTTAATCTTTATTATTAGGGATTTCTGCAAGCTTGCGTACAACGGACAGCTGTATGCGGTCGGCCGGGGCTTACCCGCTGTGATTTCATCAGGCTAAACAAGGCTGAAAAGGCCAAACGAATGGCTGAATATGCTGTGGAGCCCCGGCTGCCGTATTACAGCCTGTTGGGCTTTCGTGCATTATTCCTAGAATTGAGTATTTAGTCTCCTTAGCATTTCAATCGTGTCAACAAATGTTACACCTAATGCATTACAAGGTTCTGGAATTTTGATTTTCTTCTTACTATCAGGTTGACTTTTTTCATGAGTCGTAATTATTAAATCATTTTTCAATGCATAAGCAATAATCCAAGCATCTGCTTCATCTGCATCTAGAAACTCCTCCATTGCTCTTTGAATATAATGCTCACTTTTTGATACAGCCCAATTGACAACCTGAGTGTAATCCTCAATTACTTCCGAAGAGTCTTTAAAGAAATCATTTGGTAAGTTTTCTATACACCATGATTTAAGTTCATCGTCGTTTTGGTAGATTTCATGCTTAACTTTATCTATACTGACAATACTTCCATTATCAGCTAATTCTTTCACCTTTTTCCAAAATGTTATTGCAATATCAAGAGGATAGTTTGCTCTATGAGCCTGTATAAAAAAATTGCTATCAACAATAAAAACACTCATATTGCTACAAGTGTTTAGTTAAAAACTTATGGTATGTATCCCCCTTAAGTCCAGTTAATTTAAAAGCATCTCTATATAGTAAACTGTTCGTCTTTACAGCATGATTTACATGAGCAGCAAAAGATAAACTAATTCTCTTTTTAGCTGTTGCATAAAAATCCCCACCGCCACTTTGGTTTTCCTTTTTGAATTTTAATTGACTGACATAATCATTATAGAATGCAAAAAAAGTGGATTTTGTAATTTTACCTAAATCCAAAGCTCTCCTTGCCACTACAATAGGACTTACCTTAAAATGTTTTGCTATAATTTTAATATCAGGTTTCTTACTCCAATGAATATTAAAAGTTTGTTCAGGAACTAAAAACTCAGCAGCAACTTTATCACATAATAATTCTGTTGGTTCATTTGCAGGCTGTAGTTGTCTAAAATCAAACCCAGCACTCTTACCTGTCCAAATGTGTGCTAATTCATGTATTATTGTGAACATTTGAGCAGCTTTTCCATCAGCAGCATTAATAAACATAAATGGACACATTTTATCTGCCAATACAAATCCTCTACACTCGTCAACTGTAATAGGACGACTTGTATTGTTTTCAACTACACTATTAAACGTAATATAAATTCTATGCCCCTCAATAACTTCAGTTAAATGATTCAAAGCTTTCTCCCAAGTTGGGAAACTTTGAGCCCAGTTTTCATCTAATCCTAAAGTATTACGAATATCAGTTACAATCTCAGAAACAGTAGAGTTAGTATTGCGACTACCAACAAATTCTAACGGTTCAAATCCACTATCAGATAAATATTCTTTAAGCCATTCTTGACGCCTCTGAATTAAAAGTATTGTGTCATATACATTTAGACTTACTTTTGTTTTATCATCCTTTTGTGTCCTAAAAAAAGGAATAGGTAGTTCTTCTTTCGGCGGTTTTGGTAAAAATAAAAATCCAAATGGTATGTGTACGCGATGGGAGAAATTCTCTAATTGCTTTACTGTCGGCTTTTTTTTCTTATCGATCCAGTCTTGAATTCTTGGAGAATGAGTGATAAATTCATGCAAATCATATCCTGCTCGGGAAATTGCCCAAGTAATCATATCAGCATTTATATTTAA
>JAQIBR010000048.1 GCA_027858955.1 Bacteroidales bacterium | reverse complement strand
GCAGTAATATTATATGCTTCTAAAACCGAAGCTTCAACAATTTTATCTGCTAATTGCTCTTTTTCTTTTTCAAGAACAATGTTTTTCCGCTGTTCTGAATCGTAACGACGTTTGATGTTAAGGTTTTCTTCAACAAGTTCTTTATTTACGGTATAAAGGGAGTCCATTTGGGCCACATAGGTTTGAGCAACAATTCTCAATTTGTCAAGTTTTTTCTGTACGTTCCTATATTCCCATTTATAGTTTAGCAATGTTTTAATTTCTTTTGCATTAGCTACAATTAGGCTGTCTTTAACTGTCATTGAATCTGCCAAATTGCCATAAGCTAATTTAGTCTGCTCATGTTCAGTTAATAAAGATTCTAGTTCACCTTGAAGTTCAACTCTTTGAGCTTCCTTTTCCTGATTCACTTCGCTAATTATTTTGTCTTTTTGAATGCCGCTATAAATAAAGTAGGCGGCTACCAAAGTAATAATTGCCAGCAATACCCACACAAAAAGTGGCGTTTTGCCATTAAATGGATTCGATTTTACAATATTTTCATTCATCTTTTTTGTTTTTAATTTTTTTTATATTTTTAAATTATAAATTTTATAACTCCTTAATTTGGTATAAAAATATGTGATTGCAAAGGTACGAATTCAAAAAGGAAAATTAGCGTGAAAGGAACATTTTATTTTTGCTATTGCGAGAGTTTAACCAATTCTCTAATCGTAATCCTATTCAATACGGTAAAAAAACAAGCAAAAGAATAGAAACAATTACTGACAGAATCATGCCTGAAGCAAATAATTATTTCGCGAAATCAGTATGCCAAACGTCGTAATTAACTAAAAACTAAACTTAATCGACATAAATACCTGTGATGGACGGAGCAAATACGTGGATTCATAAACAGTGAAAGCACTGGCTTGATAGGTTGTATAGAATTTAGTATTGAAAATATTATTCCAGCGTAATTCAATGTCAATCTTTCGTTTTGTAATCGTGTAACGGTAGAGAAAATCGGCAAAGAAATTATTGTTTCCCTGAAGACTGTAATATTCTGTAGAGAGGCTGATGAGTTGATTTTTTGTTGGAAAAGCGAAGAAATTAAATTTATGTCTTAATAAAGAAATGTTACTTTTCTTCTCATTTTCAATAAAGGTTTGGATATAGGTTGCATCTAGTTCATATTCTGAATTCATCCATGAAGTTATATGAATATTTAGACTTGGCATAAAGGAATAGAGTTGAGTTGTGCTATTAAACAACACCTCATTTATCATGGACTTTCCCCTGCGATGATTGTAGTTTGCTTGAAAACTGATAGTTGATTTTGCAGCAGAAAAATACTTACTGCTTCGCGCATTTAAGCTATTAGAATAGGATGGGTTAGTTAGTTGAAATGCTTGAAGAATGCTTGTTCCATCTGCCTGAATAAGACTATTGTAAATCAAATTATTTTGACTGATGGAATAGAGATAGCTAAAGGAGCTAAAGAAAGAAGTGATTGGGTTTTTATACTCCAATCGCGACGAAAAGTTGAAGTGTGATGTTTCCGAAAGTGCTGCCGCATTTTGGCTTATGTTTCGGTAATTTTTTAGGATATAAGCGTAGTGAATCCCGTCAATATCACCTAATCTGTTGACATAACTCCATGAGCCTCTCACTTTCCAAAAATTACTGAATTTATAATTAATGACTAAACGAGGATTGAACAGAAAACGCTGTAGCTCCTGACCTTTATCCGACAACAAGTCTTTCAAATAAACCTCTTGCCAGCTAATTGGAAGTTTGGCGTTGATAGTAAGTTGCTGCTTTTTATATTCAACTTCAGTTTGCAAATAAGCGTTTGTATGTCGGCTCTCCAGTTTATTGGCAAAGTCTGGTCCAGCTTCTCTTTCTTCCTCCAGTTGACTAATGAAAATATTACTTTCTAGCATCTGTTTTCGAAAAGCAATGCCTATGCGAGGAGTGAAAGTTAGCCTTTTCCAAGCAAATCCAAAGCTGGCTGAGTGGTCAGCGAAAAAACGTGTTAAATCTATTTGTTGGAGAAGCTTGTTGTATGGCTCATCCTGATTCAACACAGCATCAAACTGCCCCGGAATTACTTCCAAACTCTGTGGACTATGATCGTACGAAATAAATGATTGAAATTCTATTAATTTCTTCCCTACCGGATTTACCGATCGCAATTCGTTTGAAATAGACTTTAGGGGATTTTTCAAAGATTGCGCCACTTCTTCGGTTCCAGTGTTTACAAAACCAAATTTTTTATCCCATCGCGATTGAATTTTAAGTTCATTCTTTAGATAGTTTTTCTTAACATTCCGACTTAACGTGAACTCACCTATTAGGTAATTATCACGAAGACGATTGTTTATATTCTCGGTAAACGAAAGGGTATCTGAAGGCGTGTAGAGATTCCGTTGCAAAACAGCTTCCTGTATCTGATTGTCGTTCACGTAATACAGGTTAGATCTTAGTTCAAAGTCTCGGTTTATTCGCAGTAGTCCATTGAAATTAAACAGATGGGTATTATTATCAAGAAAGCGTTTTTGGTCAATTCCCGGAATACTTGCCCTTTGGATATTTAATATGCCGGGATTTTCATCAGGACGATCCGCATTTTGAATTAATTCATTCAGCGTCAATATATTTAGCTGTTGCGATATATCGTTCCCTGTATTGTTTGTTTGATAGGATGTTACTACTTGAATCTTTTTTGTGAAAATCATGGGTGTTATATTCACATCCCATAGAAAAGGGCTAAACCCACTACCTACTTTTGCAGTACCGGTGCTGGTGATATCGCGTTTTAGCCTAAGGTTTAATGATGCTTGTTGCGAAAATACCCGTTCTTCTAGGATGCGGATGGGCTGGTGATTTTCGAGTATTTCCACCGTTCCAACAGTACCATGTGGAAGATTTTTACTTATCATTGAATAACGACCATTCATCAGATCGAGCCCTTCCACGTAAAATTTTTGAAGGGGTAATCCCTGATAAAGAATCTTTCCATTTGATCCCACTTCGATGCCTGGCATTCGCCGCAAAACGTCTTCGATTGCTCTATCTTCTTTTCCGGCAAAGGAACTCACCAGATAACTAATTGTATCGCCATGCCGCTCAATGGGTTTTGCCATAACGGTATAATCATCCAACTGCTTTACATCATATTCCAATTCAAATTGCAAGCTTTGCGAAATATTGGCAATGCGATGATATTCTTTGCGACATTGGATGGAGCTAAGCTCAATATCAAGACTATCAGATATGCTTCTAACTTTGGTTTGGAAACGACCCTCACCATCGCTCACGGCATAAGCAATCATTATATTATTCCCGGGTAAATACACCAGAATATTTACGTCTGGCAATGCTTCACCATCAACATCCATCAAGCGCCCCTGAATCTTAGTCTGCCCAATAAGGTTTTGAAAAAAAAGAAATGTAAAAATAAATGAAATCAAAATTCTCATGCAATCTGTCAATTAAGTTCAGGTGGTCAATCAATTGCTAAGCTGTTTTATATACTTGTACTTTTGATTCAAATATAGTCCATTATTTTATGCTATTTTCTTTTTAATTCAATGGGGTTGTTCAATCTTGCCATATTCCTTGCGGCTCTTTGTTGCATTTCATTATTTAAGCCTGCGGCTTTAGCTCTGTTGATAATATCTTCTCTAAAAGAATCTTTTGCACGGAAAAAGTCTTCTTTAGTTGACTTAATAAAATCCTTTTCCACATAATCAATCATTAGCTCTTTATATGGTTTTTTAATAGAAATAAATTCAAAAACATAGTGATTTCGACTGTCAAATATTTTTACAATTAAACCCGGTAAACCATTAAACTTATAAGGTCCATCATTAAAAGGAAGATTGGGAGCAAACCAAGCCGTCCAACTTCTGCCGCCAAATTCAGTGGTGGCCTTTTGTACTTTGTAGCCGTATAGAGTAGATGTATCTGCAGTAAGCTGCCAATTGAATAAATCTATATCTTCTTCGTACCAGAAAGTGCCATCAATAATATGATGAATACAAGTTAACTTATCTTTTGGATAGTTTTTGAAGATACTCGGCCTAAACCTTGACATAGGAAGCGGATTAATATGGTCAGATATCAATCCCTGAAACTCAGATGGAGATTTTATCTTTCTCATTATTGTGTCAAAAACGTATAACTCTTGGCTTATGCATTTGCTAATATTCTGGCCCAAAAAGAGTAACATATCCTCTTGCTGGATAAACTCTGGATTGAGAGTATCTTGCTGGAATTTTAAGGAATAAGTTACCAGTAGCTCTGCAGATTCAATTACTTTTAGAGGATAATTAAAGCGCAATTGAGCAAATATTGGAAAGGAAAATAAGAAAGCAAATAAAAAAAATAATTTTCGCATTGTATATAAATTTTTTTAAGTTCAAGTAGTTAATTTATTTTAAAATCAGACTGATAGGCTTTTTCCACCTATCAGCCTGGTTGTTAACCCTAAAGAGGTTCTACTCCGCATAAAATCTCTTGCCATGCCATATAATCCTGAAAATCACATATTACTACAACGCCTACTGCCGTACCATCTGCGCACTTAAAATTGAAGGTACCACAGGCATTTGCAACTGTGGGTGCTACAAAAGCAAATAAACCCACTAAGACAAACAATGAAATAATCTTTTTCATAATTTAATAAATTTAAAGTTAGTAAAATAATTATCATTGCAAACCTAATTTATTCCCCTGACACAGGCTGTCAGTGTGAAAAAACTTAGTGTGGTTTTACCCCCCCCCCATTTTTTATTTCGTTAATCACCTCGCTGTCAACACATTTAGATTCGAAACTAAATATGAGTTTGCCTTCGTATTTATAACAATAGCTTCTTATGGCCTTATTAAAATAGATTGGGAATCCAATCTCCTTTAACTGGCGAATGATTCTATAAACCGTTCTTTCAGTTATTTCAAGTTTTAATGCAAGTTCTTTTGGAGTTCCTGTTGCATTTAGTCTTATTAATTGATCTATCCTGTCAAGGTTATCTTTAATACAAATAATATTCATGCGCGTTAATATAAAGTTGGGTAAAATAATAGCACCCCTACTGTTATGCAATATGGGTACAATTATTATATTAATGGTCGCATTCCTAAAAACATTACCCGAACTATCAAATTATTTTTCAATAAATTTTCTTTTGTCTTTTAAACTGCTTCTTATAATTTCACTGAAATATTATGAAATGTTGCTTTTGAAAGTTTTTCGAAAGTATTTGTTAAAATAAATTTTAGGTGTAAATTAGGTCTCAGCAATTATAATTATTAAAATTTGTATCGAAATTTAAAACATAAAAAAACCCCATCTGTCGGATAACGGATGAGGGTTTTATTTATAAAAAGTGAATATTATTTCACATTCATCGATTTCAATTCATTGTCGTATTCTTTGTTTGTTAACTTTCGCTGTATTTCTTTAAAGGTTTGAATAGTATATTCAACATTTTCCAAAGAATGATCCGCCGTTGGAATAATACGAAGAAGGATTATACCTTTAGGCACTACAGGATAAGTTACGATAGAGCAGAAAATATTGTAGTTTTCGCGTAAATCGTATGTAACTTGAGTTGCATCTGTAACACCACCTGCCAATATTACTGGAGTAACCATAGATTCGGTCTGTCCAATATTGAAACCAGCATCACGCAATCCTTTTTGCATTGCATTTACAATTGTCCAAAGTTTTTTCAATAATTCCGGTCTTGTTCTAATCATATCCAAACGTTTCAAAGCACCAATAACCATAGGCATTGGAAGCGATTTAGCATAAATCTGAGAACGCATAGAATATTTTAAATATTGGACAACTTGAGCATTTCCAGCAACAAAACCTCCAATTCCGGCCATAGATTTTGCGAATGTTCCAAAATAAACATCAATTTCGTCAGCAACATCATAATGCACATGAGTTCCACGTCCACCTTCACCCATAGTCCCAAAACCATGAGCGTCGTCAATTAAAATTCTGAAATTATATTTTTTCTTTAATGCAACAATGTCCTTCAAATGTCCAAGACCACCTGTCATTCCATAAACACCTTCCGTAATTAATAGAATACCACCACCTGAAACATCAGTTAATTTCGTAGCTCTTTGCAATTGCTTTTCCAGATTCTCTATATCGTTATGAGGATATACAAATCGTTTTCCGATGTGTAAACGCATACCATCTATAATACAAGCATGGGCTTCGGAATCGTATACAACAACATCATGTCGATCGACCATAGCATCAATAATGGAAACCATTCCTTGATAACCGTAATTTAGCAAATAAGCAGACTCTTTTTTTACAAAAGCAGCCAATTCATTTTCTAACTGTTCGTGATATTTCGTGTGTCCCGACAACATACGAGCACCCATAGGATAGGCCATCCCCCATTCTTTCGCTGCATCGGCATCTGCCTTGCGAACTTCAGGATGATTTCCAAGTCCTAAATAATTATTTAACGACCAATTCAGACGTTCTTTACCTAAAAAATTCATACGAGGGCCTAATTGGCCTTCCAATTTTGGGAAAAGATAATAGCCTTCAGAATCAGCAGCAAACTTGCCAATTGCACTATTTTCGACTTTTAATTTATCAAATAAATCCATTATTATATTTAGTTTTACAGTATTAAGATATAAAGATTTGCAAAGCTATCTTAATTATTAATATCTGCCAAAATTACAGCTAAAAATTAATTTGGATTGAAAGCGTAATACCGATTAGTCAACTAAATGCCGCATATTTTCACTTCGTTCAATTTGCAGTTTTGTTGATCTATCGGCATTAACCATTGTAAATTCAAAATTTGCTATGCGGCATTTTGAACTACAA
>JAQIBR010000038.1 GCA_027858955.1 Bacteroidales bacterium | reverse complement strand
TCTTCTTTAGCCGGACGGCCAAGTACTATGATTTTATAACCACCGGTAAGCATAGAAGCCATAAGGTGACTACCTAAAAAACCGGTTGCTCCGGTCAAGGCTATTGTTGGTTTATTTTTGACTGACAAAACTTCAGGTTTTTAATTTATGAATATAATAAGTTCTCTTTTCTGCAAAATCCCTGGTACAATACATAAGGATGCCCTTTTACTGTGCCGGTTTCAACTGAATACTCATCAACCAAACTATTTGCTTCAGTTGCTGCCAGACGAATTCTACGGATCTCGTCCGGATCATTATAATCATAGAAGTAATCATATTCGAAAATGCATCTTTTCCCATTATCTATAGGAGTGATAAAACCGAAATCATTGTCAATCTGATACTTTTCTGCTATAAGCCTGAACTTATTATTAAGTTCATTAATTAAAACATTATCAATGGGTAAATAAATAAGAACAGGTAAGAAAGGCTTTTTGCGGCCTAAACGAGTACTCATTGCCCTGAACATATTCAGCCATACCAGGTCAGTAATTTCCGGACGTGAGAAAAGTTTTTC
Organism: Bacteroidales bacterium; assembly: GCA_027858955.1. Classification (GTDB taxonomy): domain Bacteria; phylum Bacteroidota; class Bacteroidia; order Bacteroidales; family UBA12170; genus UBA12170. Next base: position 2,287 of record JAQIBR010000038.1, on the reverse strand, counting down.
AAAAAAAGGTCTTAGTTCCGGATCAATTTCCTGTGAATACAATGCAGGAGAAGGAGCAAGTGCCGTTTCCAGAAGTTCTGCGAAGCTTTTAATTCGTAAATAGGAGTAAGGTTCGTCATCAGAAAGTTCTTTTACCAGGTTTAACCATTGAGCTGATTTTAAAGCGGGTAATCCAAGGTAAAGTGCTTTAAACATACGCTGGTCAAAGAATGGAAATCCCATTTGGCTGATGGTACGGATTGCAAATTTATCTCCGATTACAACAACAAGAAAAGGGATATCCAATTTATTAATAAAAACATCTTTTATCTCAGTTGCAAGTTTTTTAGTAGTAGCCAGAAATGTGGAAATATATTCGGGCCCGACGACTCCCAAAGCCAAACCAATATGCCTTACTGCACAGTCCTTAATAAAATCGAGCGCATTGTCAAGCGTTTGAAAGGGTACAAGAATACCAGTTTCGTCATTGGTGACCGGATGAAGTTTGATGTTTGCTGATACACAAATACCGGGTGAATTTTTATGCTGCAAATTTTTATAAGAATAAAGATTAGGCGAAGAAATATCATTTAAGTTGAAAAACGAACCGTCATTATCAACAAATTCAGCATCAATAAAATTGTCGGCATTTATCCCATAGGTTGTTGAAAAAGTGGACATTATTCCTGAACACATAATATTGGCACAAACAAGCGCTGCCGGTTCAGAAGCATTAATTCTATAACCTCTTTTCTGTGCTTGTTTTTGAAGTTCAAATGCTGCCACTCCCGGTCCCACTTTTACAAGCCAGTTCTTCTCATCAAATTCAATTGTTTTCATTCTGTTAAGATCGATAATGACTCCTTCATGAATAGCAAATCCCAGAAGATTCTGACCATTTCCACGCATGGTATAGGGAATATTATTTTTCTTACAAAGTTTCACAAGTGACGCAATTTCGTCTTTTGTATTTGGCATCACCACATAATCAGGCATTTTGGGTTCAGATATCGCACTAAGGTCATGAGAATAGGTTACGGTAATTCCTTCATCGTTGGTTGCCCAATCGTTCCCCACGATTTTTCTTATTTCGGTAAGTATAGTGTCATCTTTTGCAGGTTTAATTTTCCCGCCGTTATTAATAAAATTCTCTATATGATTTTTTAGAGCCTCCATAACTTTTGTCGGACGCATCTCATTCACAAAGTAACACTGGTAATCGCATTTGCCACATAAATCACAACTGTCTGCAATCTCAACGACTTTTTCAGTCACCGAAATTTTATTTTCAGCAAGTGCTTCATAAAGTATCATTCTTCCCTGAGGGTAGAAACTAACAAAATGCTTTTCTAAACCGGAAGCACATACACCGCTACCAAGAAAATCGATTTTGCACATCGCATAATGACGGCAGTTTTTGGCAGTTTTTAAAATTTCGTTCATAAATTTATTTTTTAAAAAATGATACTCTGAATTAAAACATATTGCCTATTTATTGGGCATTGAACATCTTAATAGAGATAATTCAAATAAGAATCCGTCACCCTCTTGAGTGCACAAAACAATCTTTTATGATTATCAAGATACGAAAAATTGGAGTTGCAAACAACCAAGTTTTGGGAAAGCTGGAACTTGACCTAATTCTATAATCCATTGAAAGAACATTCACCTCACAATTAGTAAATTACTTAAGTTTCGCACTGATGATAAGGTAGGTAAATAATTATTAAGATTGGTTGCATTATCTTAACAATAAAAAAATAGTTTAAAAATTCAAGACCCACTAAGCCACCAAGTTCACAAAGGATAAAACTTTGTGTTCTTTGTGTCTTTGTGGGTAAACAATTTTAATCCCTTTGATTTGGTACGATCATGTTTTATTTTGAGCTTTTAGGATGTTCTAATTTGTATTTACTCAACATCGAATTCAGCGATTTATAATAGGCGTTTAAATTCTTCAGCGTTATTTCCGGATCTTTTTCATCTGGAACTGTTTCAGGCATTTCTTCTAAAAACCCTACTAATTCAGGGAAACGATCCTTGATTGTCATAGTGACTTTTAGAATTTTTGAGTTCAAATCCTTCTCAATATGCTCAAGAGCTACATGCTTGTCTAAGTTTTGTCCATCAAGTACAGGCTCGATTTCTACAGGAAGATTATCCATTGCCTGATTTTCAACTATTTTGTCCTCTGTGATATTTTTCATTTTCGAATCTCGTTTAATTTAAATTTCTATTTGGAATGATCCATTGACTTTTCATCAAGGGTTACGCCCAATCCTTTTGCTACCGCCATTCCTAATTGACT
>JAQIBR010000014.1 GCA_027858955.1 Bacteroidales bacterium | reverse complement strand
TGTGTTAAAATGCAACAAAAATCTTAATTTTTATTTTCTTAATTTTGCAATTCCAAAACGGCTTTAAGCTAGTTTCTAAAGAGCATTAACTATATTTAAGTTATATGCTCTTTTTTCTTGTTCGTAATTCTGCTTAAATGTAGTTTTGTTTTTGTAAATTACATAAATTAATTCTAGTAATTTTCGTTGTACAGCAATCAATCCTTTCATTTTTATTCCGCTTTTAGAGACTAATCTTACATATAGCTGCTTATGACTTTCATTATACTTTACGGATGACAACGAAGGTAAATGCATAGCTTTTCTTAAATAACGATTTCCCTTTTTAGAAATTTTTGGTTTTCCTTTTACAGATGTACCGGATACTTTCTCTTTTATATCCAATCCAGCATAACTTGTTAGTTGCCTTTTGTTTCTGATTAATTCAAACCCGTTAGTTTCGGATAGTACCGTAACAGCGGTCAACATTCCTACACCTGGGATTGTGCGTAAACTATCAATCTCTTTCTTTAATGTATCATCAGCATTAACAATTTTCCCTATATCATCTTTTATTTCTTTCTCTTGTAAATTTAAGAACTTAATTCTAGCGTTCATTCGTTTTAAACTTCTTTTGTTAGGCTCTGCTTCTGCGTTTTCAGCATGCAATTGATTTTTTATTATAACTCTTTCTTCTACAATTTGATCTCGCTCTCGTGTAAGTTGCTGCAGTTCCTTATAGATTTTGTTTGGCCGTTTCCAGAATTCTATATTTCGTTCTAATCCAAATCTTGCTATTGCTTGTGATGCCGTTTTATCTGTAATTGTTTTAATTTCCAGAGTGCGCATATAATTGCTTATTTTGTTTGGCAAAACAATGCTTAAATCATAGCCTTTTTCATCTAAATAATAAGCAAATTTTTGATGATAAACACCTGTTGCTTCCATTACAAACTGAACTCTTATTCCTTTGTCAGTTAATTGTGTAACCCATTTTAATAATGATATAATCCCTGTCTTGTTATTACGGAGGACTTTGTGTGCATAAAGTTCAATTGTTAGATCACTATACATTCTTCCTAATGTAACTACCAATTCTTTTTGTGCGACATCAACACCCAATACTTGTTTTAAAATTTGCTTCATCAGTTTGGCTTTAGTTAATAAAATATCTAAAGTGAATTATCTTCCTTCGTTTTTTCTCCTGATTAGATATTCTGGATGTCAACATTATATTTGACTCCTTACATTCTGTTCAAACTCTAAAAAATATAAAAAGAATGAGGTGTTTTCTTAGCGCCAATATACTTCTTGAGTTATTTAGCCGCAATTGTACTCTCACTCTTTTTCACTTTAAACCACAAATATATAAACTAAATATTTTTACTTCTGCAAACATAGGAGAACCGCAAAGTACGCAATATCAATAATAATTAGCTTTGCGCCCTTTGCGTATTTCATTGCGCTCTTTGCGTTTAAAATTATAAATATCTAATTATTAGTAATATATATTAATAAATTAGACTGATTAGTTAACAAAAAATATATTTCTATAAAGAACTTTTAAAAATCGAGACCGTTTCTAAGGAATATATATTTTATCTTTGACAAAAAAAGTAATGGCATTAAACTATATCTGGATTTTCTTTTTCCTTTCTGCTTTTATCATCGCACTTATTCGATTAATTTTCTTTGGCGATACAGAAATCTTTCCTGCTATAATGAATAGCACTTTCGATAATGCCAAAACAGGCTTTGAGCTTTCTTTGGGATTAACAGGGGTTATGACGCTTTGGCTTGGATTAATGAAAGTTGGAGAAAAAGGTGGAGTTGTTGCTCTTTTATCTAGAGTCGTCGGTCCATTTTTTGAAAAGCTTTTCCCCGAAATACCTAAAAATCATCCTGTTAATGGAAGTATAATGATGAATCTCGCAGCAAATATGCTTGGTCTTGATAATGCCGCAACTCCAATGGGACTGAAATCTATGGAACAGCTTCAGGAACTAAACCCCAAAAAAGATACTGCTTCCAACGCTATGATTATGTTTTTGGTGTTAAATACTTCCGGACTTACACTCATTCCGATTAGCGTGATGGTATATCGTGCACAATTAGGAGCTGCAAATCCAAGCGATATATTTTTACCTATTTTGTTATCAACTTTTTTTTCTACTTTGGCTGGAATCATTGCCGTTTCTATCTTTCAAAAAATCAATCTGTTCAATAAAGTTATACTTGCTTATTTGGGTGGTTTTTCTGTTCTTGTTACTGGAATAATTTATTTGTTTGTGCGGTTTTCTCAAACCGAAGCAAATATATATTCTACAGTAATTGCTAATCTTATTCTTTTTAGTATAATAATGCTGTTTCTTTTATTAGCTATAAAGAAAAAGGTAAATGTGTACGACACATTTATAGAAGGTGCAAAAGAAGGTTTTCAAATAGCCGTAAAAATAATTCCTTTTTTGGTCGCTATCTTGGTAGCGATAGGAGTTTTTCGTACTTCAGGAGCAATGGATTATTTAGTCAATGGTCTTGGAGCTTTTTTTGCTTTTGTGGGTGTAAATACCGATTTTGTTGCCGCTCTTCCCACTGCATTTATGAAACCTTTGAGCGGTGGCGGCGCACGTGGAGTAATGATTGAAACCATGACTACTTATGGCGTTGATTCTTTTGTAGGCAGATTATCTGCCACATTTCAAGGCGCTACTGATACTACTTTCTATATTTTAGCAGTCTATTTTGGTTCGGTTTCAATTAAAAATACACGATATGCAGTAACGGCAGGATTAATTGCAGATTTTGCAGGAATTATTGCAGCTATATTTATTGCTTATTTATTTTTTGGCTAAACTTATGAAATGCCGAAATAGTACTTATAAACGAACTAGTTCTAATGCTCAACCAAATAGCACCAAATAGCAGCGGGGGAATAATAGCCAAATTGCACAATGTAAATATGCATTTGCACAAACTAAAAAAAACTGCAAATAAGTTGTAAAATAGCACATTTAAGAAAATGAATATAAAAATTTACTCTTTTAAAAAAAAGTTGTAATTATTTAATGAAATCAACTACCTTTGTTTATTAAATAACAATTAATTATGGCCATGAATACACTTCCTGATAAAACAGTAGAGCGCCTAAGTCAGTACAGAAGAAACCTGCTGATTTGTGATGCCAATGGAAAAGAGCATATTTTTTCACACGAAATAGCTAATATTCATCATATTACTCCGGTTCAAGTCAGAAGAGATATTATGCTTATCGGCTATACCGGCACTTTGCGCAAAGGATATAACGTAAAAGAATTGGTCGCCTTAATAGGTGAGATTTTGGATAATCCTGACGGTCAGAATGTAGCTATTGTAGGTGCAGGTAATTTGGGTCGCGCATTGATGAAATATTTTACCAATAGACGCGAAAAACTTAGTATTGTAGCTGCTTTTGACAATCATACCGATAAAATAGGAACTTCTTTTGCAGGAGTAGAAGTTTATCCGATAGATCAGTTAAAGCAAATTATTAAAGATAAAAACATAAGTATTGCTATTATTTCGGTTCCTTTCGATGAAGCTGTAAATGTTGCAGCCTTACTAGTTGAAGCAAAAATAAAAGGAATATTAAATTATTCTCCCCGTCCGGTGAATGTTCCTGAAAATATTTACCTTGAAGAATATGATATGGTTACTTCTTTGGAAAAAGTTGCTTATTTTGCAAAGAATAAGAAATAAAACAAAGAAAAGCTTGTGAACATATATTTTGGCTTCGATGAAGTAAAGAAAATCAAAAATGCAGTCGTAACTACCGGCTCATTCGATGGTGTACATTTGGGTCATAAACTCATTTTGAAACGCCTAAAAGATACTGCTCAAAAAATAAATGGAGAAACTGTTCTTATAACTTTCTATCCACATCCGCGTCAAGTACTATATCCGGAAACATCAGGTAAGGATTTATTAATGATAAATTCTCGTCAAGAGAAAATTGATCTTTTGCGAAATGCAGGACTTGATAATATCATATTTGTAAAATTCACTAAAGAGTTTGCTTCCACTTCAGCACACGAATTTATCAAAGACTATTTAGTAGATAAACTGAACGTTAGAAAAATTGTTACAGGAATTAATCATCATTTCGGGAAAAATAGAGAAGGTGATATTGAAGAATTAAAACTTTTAGGTGCAAAACACGATTTTGAATTGGAACTTATTCCTTCTCAAGATATTCAAAATGTTGATATTAGCTCTTCACTTATTCGCGAAGCAATTATTCAGGGCCAGGTACAAAAAGCTAAAATATATTTAGGGCATTCCTTTTTCATAAAAGCTAAAATTCAAGAAAAAGGTCAAGCTCATTTTTTACAAATGGGTTATAAAACAAAAAAACTTGTAATAGAAGAAAAATACAAACTAATTCCTTCTTGTGGTTCATATCTGATTTTGGTCGATTATCTCCAAAAAACCTATAAAGGACTTTGTCTTATTTCATATTGTACCGATTCTCCAAGTAATTTAATCGATTTGTATATACCAAATTTGCCTGAGCTGCAAAGCGAATTGGAGTCTGTTACTGTTCATTTTCTTCGACCTAGCAAAATCGAAAAAGATCCTGTTTTATTAAAATCGGCTATGATAAAAGATCTAATCCATTTTAATCAGATCGAATTTTAATCTTGCTATGGACAATACACTTAGCGTAACATTTTTAGGAACCGGCACATCTATTGGAGTGCCTATTATAAGTTGCGATTGCAAGGTTTGCGTATCCAATAATCCAAAAGACAAACGCTTGCGTACATCTGTTTTACTCAACTATCGAGATAAAAATATTGTAATTGATTGCGGTCCTGATTTTCGCATGCAAATGCTCAATGCCGGAGTAAAGGATTTGGATGCAATTCTTCTAACACATGAGCATCGCGACCATATTGCCGGTCTTGATGATGTTCGCGCTTTCAATTATATTAAGAAAAAATCTATACACCTTTTTTTAAGTGAACGGGTTTTGAAAAATGTAAAAATTGAATTCCCATATATCTTCACTCCAGGCGATTATCAAGGTGGACCAAAATTAGACTTACACAATTTAATAAATGAAGAAATAAACATTGCCGAAATGTGCATTCAACCACTTCCGGTAATGCACAGAGAAATGCCTGTATTCGGATTTCGTATTGGTGATTTCAGCTATATTACCGATGCTAATTTCATCCCAGATGAAACTTTCGAAAAAATTAAAGGCAGCAAAATTCTTGTATTAAATGCTCTGAGAAAACGAAAACATCCTTCCCATTTTTGCCTTTCAGAAGCTCTTGAAATGATAGAAAAAATTAAGCCTGAAAAGGCATATTTAACTCATTTAGGCCATTATATTGGATTACATGATGATGTTAACACAGGATTGCCTGAGAATGTTGAATTGGCTTACGATGGATTACAGATTGATCTGAATTACCAAAGCAAGCATACTACATAGGCTCCATACAAAACTAAAAACACAGAAGCTTCCACACGGTCAATTTGCCTTCCTTTTCGAGTAAAAATAAACAAGAACAGCAATGCACTACTAAAGAGAGCGAATAGTATATCAGTATTTAAACTTATGCTAAAAGCAATTGGATGAATACTTGCGCTTATTCCTAAAACAAAGAAAACATTAAAAATATTGGAACCGACAATATTTCCTATCGCCATATCGGCATTACCTTTATAAGCTGCAACTGCAGAAGTGGCCAATTCAGGAAGCGAAGTTCCCAAAGCAATTACTAAAATTCCAATTACCGCTTCGCTTAAACCTAACTTTAAAGCTATTACAGTTGCATTATCCACTATTAAACCTCCACCAAAATACAGGCCGATAATTCCTATCAGTAAAAAGAGAATAGATTTCCAAATAGCTTTTTCCTGCACATGGTGACCATCGTCGTTCTTGCTATGCTTGCTGACAACAAATGTATAATACATAAAAATAAGAAAGAAAGTAAGAAACATAAAACCATCGCTACGACTTAATACAGAATGATTTGCAGCATCAAATAAAACATCATTAGCTAAAACAAAAAGTATTAACATGGCCAATACGCTAAAAGGGATCTCAAATTTTACTGTATTGCTTTGAACAGAAATAGGTCTAATTAATGCCGAAACTCCAATTACCAATAAAATATTTATAGTATTACTTCCAACTACATTACCAATGGCTAAATCTGACTGGCCGTTAACGCCAGCCAAAATATTGATGATTAGCTCAGGAAAAGAAGTTCCGAAAGAAACAACAGTAAGTCCAATTACAAGATTAGGAATATTGAATTTCTTAGCAATAGAAGATGCGCCAAGCACCAAAATATTGGCGCCGCCAATTAAAACAACCAATCCTATAACTAATAGTAAATACACTAACATTTCTTAAACTTTATTCTCTAAAAAAAGTTTTTAGGCCTTGAGCCCAGCTATCAATAAACTCATTAATTTCTTCCACAAACTCTGGTTTCTTTTGCGTGCGGTTAATAGTAAGATGAATCACAAGCTTATCGCGGGCTGGTGGATATCCAGTTGTAATGGTCCAAACCAAAGCATTAGGGCATTCCAACATACCAAATCTAATTCCGCCTTTAATAACATCTCTTCTAAGTGTAAACTCTCCCCACAAGCAACCAATTTGAGCTAAATCATTATTGGTAATAAACAGAATTATTTCAGGATTAATTTCGGAAATTTGCTCATTACGAATCTTTTCATGAATTTCGGTTTCGCTAATTGAAATATCAACAATTTTAAAAAACTCCATAATTGTTTAGCCAATCCAAGCCTCAACTTCTTCAATCTTTATAGCGGGCAAGTCTAATTTGTTTTTTTTACGAAAACCGTTAAGTATCTGGTGTACTTTGCTCGCTTTCTGTTCTTTCAATCCACCAACTGTAGAGTAGCCGGCATTCATCACGTGTTGGGCCCAATCTTGGGGAACACCAATTGCAACAAAATCTTCGACTTTGGAAACCTCTTTTTTAGGTTCTGGTTTCATTTGAGGGAAGAAAAGAACTTCTTGTATGCTTGCATTGTTGGTCATAAACATCACCAAACGATCAATTCCAATTCCCATACCAGAAGTTGGAGGCATTCCATATTCTAATGAACGCACAAAATCCATATCTATCCACATAGCTTCATCATCGCCTTTTTCTGCTAGGTGAGCTTGCTCTTCAAAGCGTTCTAATTGATCGATAGGATCATTAAGTTCTGAATAGGCATTTGCTAACTCTTTGCCATTCACCATTAATTCGAAACGTTCAGTCAGATCAGGATTTTCACGATGACGCTTACACAACGGCGACATTTCAACGGGATAATCAGTAATAAAGGTTGGCTGAATATAATTGTGTTCACATTTTTCTCCGAATATTTCATCGATGAGCTTACCTTTTCCCATGCTATCATCAACATCTAAACTTAATGATTTAGCTATATTAAAAATTTCCTCAACGCTTTTTCCACTCAAATCATGACCAGTATGATCTTGAATTGCCTGTAAAATCGGAACGCGATTAAATGGAGCTTTAAAACTGATATTATTTTCGCCAAATACTATATCGGTTTTACCCTGAACATCTATTGCAATTTTTTCCAACATAGATTCTGTAAAATCCATCATCCAATTATAGTCTTTATAAGCAACATAGATTTCCATTTGAGTAAATTCAGGATTGTGGGTACGATCCATTCCTTCGTTCCTGAAATCTTTTGCAAACTCATAAACACCTTCAAAACCACCGACAATTAATCGTTTTAAATACAATTCGTTAGCAACTCTCAAATACATCGGGATATCAAGTGCATTGTGGTGAGTAACAAAAGGACGTGCCGAAGCGCCACCTGGAATAGCTTGCAAAATAGGCGTTTCAACTTCCAAATAACCATGGTCATTTAAGAAAGATCGCATGGAATTGATGATTTTTGTCCTTTTAATAAAAATTTCTCTTACAGGGTCGTTAACAATCAAATCGACATAACGTTGTCGATATCGCGTTTCAGGGTCGGTAAAGGCATCAAATGTTTTATCATCTTTTTCTTTTACTACAGGCAGCGGGCGCAAAGCTTTAGAAAGTAATTGGTATGAAGTTACATGAATACTTATCTCGCCCATTTGAGTGATAAAAACATAGCCTTTAACACCTATAAAATCGCCAATATCGAGCAAGCGTTTAAACACTATATTATACATGGTCTTGTCTTCATCAGGACAAACATCATCACGTTTAAAATACAATTGTATTCTAGATGTTGGATCTTTCATTTCTGCAAAAGACGCAGCACCCATAATTCGCCTGCTCATAATTCTGCCAGCAATACTTACTTCCTGAAAAAGACTATTGTCTTGAGGGTATTTTTCTTTGATCTCGCGTGCAGTTACATTTACTTTATATCCTTCTGCAGGATAAGGATCAATTCCCAATTTCCTTAATTCGTTAAGCGAATTTCTTCTAACTAATTCTTGTTCGCTAAGTGCCATATATTGAGTGTTTAGTCTTTTTAATTTTTTGCAAAGATATGTTTTTTGCTCTAACCAGTAGTGATGGCTTTGTTTTGTTATACCGATTAGTCAACTAAATGCCGCATATTTTCACTTCGTTCAATTTGCAGTTTTGTTGATCTATCGGCATTAACTCCCGAAGATTCGGGATAAATTCAAAATTTGCTATGCGGCATTTTGAACTACAATTGGTATTAGTCAGAGTTTCACTCAAAGTGAAGCTCTGACTACTTTGAATTAACTCTCCATAAATTAAAAAAAGCCTCCACCCAAAGAGTGAAAGCTTTTAAAATTCTTGATAATTATATATTAGAAGAACCTATAACGATTGTCTTCTATTTCAGCATTTTCTTCTAAGTTGCGATACAAACTATAATTAACTTGAGCATCGAAACGACTTTGCATCTGCATCAATAATGCAGTATAATCGTTTTTTATTTCTGCAGCTTTTAGGCTTTTCAAGTTCAAAATATATACAGCTTTTTTACCCATAATAGGAGAAGAAAAGCCTCCTTCGTTCATAGTAAATACAGCGCTTAAAACATCTGGTTCAGGCCCATAAACACCAAATCCACGATTATCGAATGTTAGGTTTGGAACGTTTTCAACCTTAAGGTTAAATTCGGCAGCCAATTTATTTAAATCAGTTTTGTTTGCTGATGCGTTTAATTTTTCAATCATCATCTTAGCTTTTTTGCGATTGAAAACTGCATCAAGTATATCTTGCTCAACTTCTTTAACACTTCGATATCCCTCTTCGTTTATCTTGCTTAAAACAGCTACAATGTATTCGCGACCATTATCAAAAAGATTTATTTCTTCAAGTTTAGTATTTTGGTTAAATGCCCACATAACAACCTGACGGCTATCATCCAATCCAGGAATACTGCTTTGCATTGGACTTAGTTGATCGCCAATACGCATAGAAAGACCCATTTCTTCAGCGGTAACTTCAAATGCATCAACAGAAGTTCCTTTGCTTGCAAACTCATTAGCTTTTACATAAACTTCTTGATATGTTGAATTGCTAGGCTCAATACTACGTTCTATCATTGCCACTTTCACTTTATTAGTAATATCGCGTTTGCCATCAATTCTAATAACGTGGAATCCAAAATCTGTTTCAACTAAAACAACATCGTCCTGTTTGCCGTCTACAATAGCTTCGTTAAATTCTGGAACCATTTGGCCATCGGGGAACCAATCGTAATGACCTTTGTTTTCCACAACACCACCATCATTGGAAAATTCAATTGCTAAATCTTCGATTTTATTTTTGTTTTTTCGAACAACTTGATAAAGACTGTCTGCCAGATTTTGAGCATCCAATTTTAATCTTGTAACTTCAGGAGCAGCACGTAAAGCTCCGGCGTAAGCAATTAAAATATGGCTGGCTTTCATTTCCGTGGGACGCATTTGTTTATCCAAAAGGCGAGCAGTATGATATGAATTGTCGTGCATATACTGCTCAACAGTTGTTCCAACTTCACCGTCAAACATTGTCAAGTCGATTTGTACAGGCAATTCTCCTTGAGAATACCATTTGTCTTCGTATCTGTTATCTGATGCCGAATTTGCAAATAAAGCTGCATCAGCAATATTTACTGTTTTAAACTCTTCGTAATATTCGTCGAAACGAGCTTTTTGTTCTTTACGATCATCTGCCGAAGGATTCACATTAAAAACAACATACTGAACATTACGTGTTTCGTCTTGCTTAAAGGATTCTTTATTCTCATTGTAGTATGCTTTGAAATCTGCATCATCAACAGTCACCTCCTTGCTTGAAATAGAAAAATATGGATAGGCAACAAAATCAACATCAGCTTGAGTAACCATCATTTCATCAAGCTTTTTTGCAAAAGCAGTTGGTAGATGATAGGCTTTCGATACCAAATTGTTGTATTTCACCATATGATAATCTTCCTTGATACCTTTCTCAAACTCAAACCATTGCAATTGATTTTCTCGAGGCATTTGGTCAAGATTTTGCAAATAATTCAATACTAACTGAGGATTGTATTCGCCAGTTTCTGGATTAGAAAAATATTGCAAAATATATCGATGTGGGTTTCGTCCCTGAACCTGATCGAACAAATCAGCAGCAGTAACAGTAATCCCCAATTCGTCAAACTCTTTTTGCATAATGATTTGACGAACCATTTGATTCCAAACACTAAGCTTTATATTAAAAACTTCAGCTGTTTCTACTTGGTTTTGACCACTATTTTGCTTTTGCGCTTCAAGCGATTTTTCTACTTGTTTACTAAAACTCTGATATGAAATTTCTTCTCCTTCAACAACACCAATGTTATTTGGCGTGCGAGAGCCTCCTTTTGCAAAATCGCCTAAAATAAATGCTGCTAGAGCAATGGCAATAATTGCAACTAATATTCCGTAATGTTTTCTAATTTCTCCTATTGCGGCCATGGTATTTTATCTAAATTTAAACAGGCTGCAAATGTACAATAGATTGGGAAATTTAAAAATGTTTTTTTGTATTTTGTTGAAAGCGTAGACTTTCCTTATTTGTTTCAATATATGGTATAAAAAGCTTAAATTCAATATCCTTGTTTCATGTATCAATATTGCTTGGGATCACTTATTTTTTGAATATTTTCCGGTGCAATAAAACATTCCAGTTTATCTCCTTCTTTAACATCGAGCTGCATTAATTGCTTTTGACTAATATTTACAACTAGCGGCAAACCAATATCAATCATCAATTCAAAACCCCGATAAGCAGGATAGATATCTGTTATTACTCCTATAAATGTATTATCAGCCCGCGTTATTCCAATGTTCGTCTTGCTTAATAATATGTCGCCACTATGAATCATTAACGCTTTTGGTTTCTGATGACCAAACCTTTGATCTTTGCATACAAAATTCAATTTTTCGGCAACCTCTATATTTGAACTCCCAATGCTTGAAACTTCAAAATAATTTTTCACCCCAATAAAATGCGCAATAAATTCGGATTGAGGTTGTGCAAAAACTTCATTTTTAATTCCCTGCTGAATAATTTGGCCTTGATTAAATATAGCTACTTTATCTGCTAACAATAAAGCTTCTTCAAAATCGTGGGTAACATGTATTATGGTTTGTCCTAGCTTATGAAGTTTTCGAAGTTGACTGCGTAATTCTTTCTTTAGTTGAATGTCGAGGGATGCTAAGGGTTCATCAAGCAAAAGGAGGTCAGGAGAAAGTGCCAATGTTCTAGCCAAGGCAACTCTTTGTTTTTCACCACCTGATAAACTTATGGTCTTACGACTTAACAGATGAAAAATATCCATTTGTTTAGCTAATTGTTCAACCCGATTCCGAATTTTCTCTTTTGGCCACCGCTTAACTTTAAGAGGATAGGCAATGTTTTGTTCTACATTTAAATGAGGAAAAATGGCAAAATCCTGAAACACTAATCCAACAGAACGATTTTGAATCTTTTCACGTGTAATATTTTTATCGCTTAAATAAATATCTCCACTATCTATCCTTAATATACCCGCAATCAATTCTAAAATAATCGATTTTCCGGCACCGGAAGGCCCAAGTAAAACAAAATAATCTCCTTTTTCCAATTTCATATTTACATTTGAAATTGAAAACTGCCCAAAGGAAATATTTATGTTTTTTAACTCAAGCATGACTATTTTTTTCTGATATCCAGCGTAATAAAATAAAAACCAAAAGACTGATGGCAATAAATATGAGCGCTACAGGTTGAGCATATTTTAAGCCGAAAGCACCAAAACGTTCAAATATCATTACTGGAGTTGTCATTGGGTGATAAGCAATAATAATTACTGCTCCAAACTCGCTCATACCTCTAGCAAACATCATTATTAAACCACTTAGAATGTTTCGCCATGCTAAGGGGAGAGAAATGCTGAAAAACATTTTGAAAGAGCTTGCTCCTAGATTCAATGCCGCTTTTTCAAGACGAACCGGAACTGCTTCAAATCCATTTCGGGCTGCATTTATCAAATATGGTAAACTAACAAATGCCATAGCCATTGCTATGCCAATAGGATGTCCGACTAATGAAAAACCCATTGATCCTGCGACTTGACCTAAAATGCTATCTCGAGAGACTACACCCAAAAGAGCAATACCTGCTGCAGAATGTGGAATAACTACCGGTATATCGATAATTCCTGAAATTAAACGTTTAAGTTTAAACTCTTTACGAGCAAGCAAATATGCAAAAGGAATGGCGGCAATTGCAAAAAAAATCGTTCCTAAAAAAGAGGCGCCAAGAGTTAAACCAATACTATTTTGTACGTCCTTTTCTTTTCCCGCATCAAAAATATCTGAAACTGGTGTGTCGAGTAACATGCCTATCAAAGGGCCTATAATAAACAGCAAAACAAGGCCGCTTAAAAAAGCAAAGATTAGATTGATATTTTTAGGTTTGAACACCAAGTCGCGAAAAAATAATATTATTCGATTCCAAGTTTTGCTTTAATTCCTGCCGATAATGCATCTTTATGAACCCAAACATTTATCGTTTTAAGTTCAAAAAATGCTTTTGAAGCAAAGAAAAAGCCTTTGTAGTCATTGCCTGATTCGCTCCAGGAATTTTTCACTTTATAGTAAATATTCCCATTTTGATCTTCGGCAATTCCAGTAAGCAACATTCCATGATCATCTGTAGTTAAATAATTATCGAATTGTTTCTGACGCAAATCCTGAGTAATTATTTTTTCTTTTATGGGATTTTCAAATTTATATAAAAGTTCTTGCTTTTCTTTATCGTCTAATGCTTCCCATTTTCCTTGTTCCAAATTATCAAGTTCTGGTTTTTCATCGTCAGGGACAATAGCAACACCGTTTTTCCAGGAAAAACCTTTTTCGCTAACATCGGCTCCCCAACCAACTGAATATCCGTTCTTTATTGCATTGTTTACAATATCTGTCATGTCTTCCAGAGGAAGATTATAAATGCTTCCGCGCAACCAATTGTCAGGAATTTCAATAACAAAACTTTCATAAAAAGGATGGTGAGTATATGAGCCCAGAATGACATAATCATCAACATTAATTCCGAGATTATCGGCAAATGATTTTGGCGTATAAGTTTTGCCTTCGACTTCGAATTCTTCAGGAGCATTACCTAAATATGCATCTAAAATGCCTTCAAATCCATTTAGCCAAACAGGCGATAATTTTTTATTCTTGTTTTGAATCACCGTATTAACATAACTCGATAAAAGAGCATCCATTTCTGCATGCACATGTTTTGGTTCATCATATTCTAAACCTGGATAAGCTGATTCAGGCATAAGTCCATAGTTTTTGATATTATATAAAACATCATGAATAATTCCTCCGTTGCCAAAATTTGTTTTACCATGAAAACGTACAAAATGCTGAGCCTTTTCTATATATGCTTGTCTAACAATAAACATTTCAGCTAAATCATATTCGCCTTTTCCCATGCGGAGTAATTCAGTCTCGAAAAATGCCAAGCCTGAAAAACTCCAACAAGTTCCTGTTCGATACTGATTTTTAACCGGTGTTGTAGGAACTTCAAAAAGCATTTTAAACTCATATCCTTTTGACTTGGGTTTTTTCTTCGATAATACGGAAAGCGGAATAATCGCAATAAATAATAGTGCTAATAAACGGTTCATAATGTTGTATTTATATTTAATATTGCTCTTTTTCGTTTGGAAAATCCAGTGTCTTCACATCTTCTATATAAGCTTTCACCGAGCCTTTGATTTCTTCGCTTAAGTTGTGATAGCGGCGTAAAAAACGCGGACTGAATTTTTGTGTAATGCCCAACATATCGTGTAAAACAAGAACTTGCCCGTCAACATCAAGTCCGGCACCAATACCAATGGTAGGTATTTTTAACGATTTAGTAACTTCTTTTGCAAGCTTGGCAGGAATTTTCTCCAAAACGATAGCGAAGCATCCGGCATCTGCAAGTAGTTTAGCGTCTTCCCGTAACTGGTTGGCTTCATTTTCTTCTTTGGCACGAACAACGTAGGTTCCAAATTTATGAATAGACTGAGGCGTAAGTCCTAAATGCCCCATAACAGGAATTCCCGCCGAAAGTATACGGTTTACAGATTCTAATATTTCTTTACCCCCTTCTATTTTAATTGCATTCGCACCAGATTCTTTCATAATCTGAATGGCCGAATTAAGGGCGTTTTTAGAATTTCCTTGATAAGTGCCAAAAGGAAGGTCGACAACAACTAGCGAACGATCTACTCCACGCATTACAGATGATGCATGATAAATCATTTGATCAAGAGTAATTGGAAGAGTTGTTTTATGTCCGGCCATTACGTTTGATGCCGAATCGCCAACAAGAATCACATCTATTCCTGCAACATCCAGAAGAGTTGCCGAAGAATAATCGTAAGCCGTTAACATAGCAATTTTTTCACCACGCAATTTCATTTCCTGAAGTACGTGAGTTGTAACTTTCTTATAATTTGATTCCAGATATGCAGACATAATGATTGTATTTATAGTGACAAAACTACAATATTTATTGTTTAAATATTTGATTTAACCCGACTTCTTAATTTAATTGAAAACATCGGATATTTTTTCTAATTTTATCAGAGAAGAAATAAATTATTAATTAATTATATTTGCAAAAAATTCTTGTATGGCTAAGCCTAAGTTAACAACGGAATGTATTGATTGTTTTTGTGAAGTAGTTGCATTTCAGACGCTAAGTCCGGAAGATATTGATTTGTTAAACGCTCACAGGGTTGAACTAAAATTTAACAAAGGCGAAGTGATTTGTAAACAGGGTTCTTTTGCTACGCATCTATTGTTTGTGCAAAAAGGATTAACCAAAAGCTATTTGGAAGAAGAAAGCCGCACTCAGATTATCTGTTTAAACCCACCAGGTAGTTTTTTAGAAATTCCTTCCTTGACTGTTGATAATGTTTTTCATTATACAGTTACCGCCCTCGAAGATGTAGAAGTTTGTTTTTTCGATTTACAAATAATCAAAGACATTATGCAAAGCAATGCGAAATTTGCTTGTCAATTAATGAAAATTGGACATGAAGCATTGGTTTTAATTTATGACCGTTTTTTTAGCTTAACTCAGAAGCAATTGCATGGTCGTATGGCTGATGTTTTGCTTTGTTTATCCAACCGCATCTATGGTTCTTATGATTTTATTCTAGATTTCTCGCGCAAAGATTTAGCTGATCTCACGGCTATGTCGAATGAAAGTGCTATTAGAATTTTAAAAGATTTTAAAGACGATAATATAATTGAAACCGAAGGCAAGGGCATTAAAATTATCAACCTTGAAATGCTCAGAAAGATTAGCCGTTTTGGCTAAACCATTCCCCACAAAAAAGCACCCGTTAAGGATGCTTATTTGTCAAATGAAAAAATGAGAGTTTTTATTTATCTAATCCAAGCTATTCTCTGATAACATTTAATGCAGAAACAGCAGCATCAAGCGAGATATAAATTTTTTGTTTTGCATCTTCAAAGTTGAGTGTACGATACATTTTTCCGTTTTTAACAAAGCCATTTAAATCCAAATCTGAAAGCACGGTATTGCTTATAACTTCACAAGCGGCCGATTCCGGAATATAAATCTTAACAGCAGAAGCTCCTGATTCAATATCTATATTAGTTTCGTCTTGCTTATCGCCAATTTTTAATTTAATAGCAGATGCTCCTCCGTCAATTTCTACTCTGCCAACTTTGAAATCACGAAGATCAGCAACAAAATCAGCAGCTCCAACATCGAGTTTCATTTCCCATGTGGGCTCGGTATTTAGCTTTATATATGCACGGTTTTTATTTGTCCCTGACCTTAAATGTCCATCTTCAAGACGAATATAAACCTCTGTGGTAGAGCCGTTTTTCATTATCTCTTTATCATATTGACCTAAATTATTTTCAGCATCAAAATCAATTAAAAAAGAAGTGGTGTCTTCAATGCGAAATTTTCCAGCAGCAATATCCATATTTAAAACGGCTGTTTTAATGGATGCATCATAATCTTCTGTGAAGGCATAAGTATATACATTATCTGCAGATTCTTTATCCTTATCAAAATCATCCCAATCCCTATTGTTAACACGCATGTGGCGGTTAAATCTAGTTGACCAATGATCGCTATAATCGCGAGTACTGCCGATAAATACAGCCAAAAGAACGGTTATCACCGATAATGTTGTCTTTATTCCGCCCTTGATAGGTAACATTGAAATTCCCCAAAGAATTAGTAATGCAGGCCACATATCAAAAAGCGCTTTAAAACTAAAGTCGAACCAGCCTATATTATCAAAAATAAACAGAGCACCTATTACTACGAGGAGTACTCCCCAAAAAACATTTTTATTGTTCATAACAGTTTAATTTTATGATTCTGTGGATTGCTCCGCATCATCGTTTTCATTTTCTTTTTTATTTTTCGAATAGTTCATTTTAACTATTGCTAAACCGGCAATTACAAGTGCAACCGGCCACAAATCGGCAAAATGGATCCAAGGTAAAAAATTGTCCATTAGAAAAAATAATCCAATCATAATAAGTATGGCACCTCCAATAATGCTTCCATTATTAGTCTTGCTTTTTTTGGTTTCCGGTGTAATAGGCTCTTCTTTAGGTGGTTCTTCCAAACCTTCATCATATTTTGGCTCGTCTTTTGGAATAAATATCCACATTAATATATATATCAGAAAACCTCCTCCTCCGGTAAAAAGCAAAACAACGAAAAGGATTCTAAAAATGAGTGGGTCAGTTGCAAAATATTCGCCTAATCCTCCTGCCACTCCTCCTATTACTGAGTCTTTATAACTTCTTCTTAATTTTTTTGGTTCCATGATAAACAATTTTTATTCGCCTTTATGACGTACTTTTTTTCCTGTGGTTACAAGTACTAATTTTCGTAATTTTACATCTCAAAATAAGAATGCATTTAATTTCATAAATATGTCAGGACACAGTAAATGGTCAACCATAAAAAGAAAAAAAGGGGCTGCCGATTCTAAACGATCTAAACTTTTCAGTAAATTAGTAAAAGACATTACAATTGCCGTTAAGGAAAGTGGTAGTGATCCTGATAGTAATCCACGTTTACGTTTAGCAATATCCTTAGCTAAAAATGCAAGCATGCCCAAAGATAATATTATACGCGCCATAAAAAAGGGTGATGATAAAGACAGTGCAAACTATACAGAATTAACTTATGAGGGTTATGCCGCACATGGCATAGCTGTTTTTGTTGAGTGTACAACAGACAATACTCAACGTACTGTTTCAAATATAAGGGCAATCTTTAATAAGTATAGTGGTAGTCTTGGGAAAAACGGTTCTTTGAGTTTTATTTTTGATAGAAAAGGTGTTTTTTCTTTCCCAGTAGGCGATTTGGATATGGATGAAATGGAACTGGAAATTATTGATGCCGGAGCTGAAGATTTTGAAATTGAAGACGGAATTGCTACTATTACTACCGATCTTGAAGATTTTGGCAGTATGATGAAAAAGCTGGAGGAACTAAATATAGAACCTGAAGCAGCTGAGTTACAACGCATTCCAAATAATACGGAAATATTAGATGTTGAAACTTCCAAAAAAGTATTGAAAATGATTGATGCTTTTGAAGAAGATGATGATGTAAACAATGTTTTTCATAATTTAGAAATGACAGAGGAACTTCAAAAAGCATTGGAAGAGGAATAAGCAAAGACGATTAGTTGAGCAACCGAGAATTTATTTTTTCAGAATTTTTATATCTAATTGGATTTACACAAATCGATCTTTATTACGCTCAATTACAGGCAATATTTCTAAAATAGATTCTATTTTCAAAAAACGTTTATGATTTTGAGCGTTGTTCGTAACATTTTCATGAGCCCAATTTGTATGATAAGGAATATGAATGGCATAAGAGCCTATTGATAATACAGGCAAAATATCTGATTTTACCGAATTGCCAATCATCAAAAATTCATCAGGTGAAATTCCCAATCGCTCCAAAAGCTTTTGATAATCCTCTTGGTTTTTATTACTCATAATTTCAATATGATGAAAACATTTTGAAAGACTTGAATTTTTCAACTTTCTTTCCTGATCCAATAAATCACCTTTAGTAGCTAAAACCAATTTTATACCTTGCACATTAATTGCCTCGAGAGTGTTTTTTACTCCTGTTAATAATACTAAAGGCTTATTTATTAACTCTTTACCTAAATTTATTATTTGACTGATTATTTTCGCAATCAAAATTTCTAAATTTGCGGCTTCGCGACTTTGCGAGATATCAGCAGCTTCACCCGTAATTTTCAATGCAGTTTCTATCATCGAAAGAACAAAACCTTTTACGCCATATCCATAAAGTTTGATGTTTTTCGTTTCAGTTTCCAAAAGCATTTTACTTACTTTTTCTTCAGGTAAATAATCAGATAAAAGGTATGTGAAAGCTTTTTCGGTTTCGCGATAATAGGGCTCGTTTACCCATAGAGTATCGTCGGCATCGAAAGCAATAATTTTTATTTTTGAATTTATTTTCATCTACTTAAATATTTAAAAAGAGCTTTCTCCCATTCTCTCCATCTCTTAGTCTCTTAGTCTCTCATTCTCTCATTCTCCTGGGTTTCCATTTAATTTCATTTCCACCCAATTCAAAGGCAAATTTTCGCGCCAATACAAATAAAAAATCTGAAAGACGATTTAAGTATTTTACACAAAGCGGATCGATAGCAAATTCTTCGGCAGTTTTAATAGTGATGCGCTCGGCTCTTCTACAAATTGTGCGAGCAATATGAGTATGAGAAGCCAAAGGATGACCACCAGGCATAATAAAGCTGGAAAGTTCAGGCAGGCTTTCGTTCATGTTATCAATACTCTTTTCCAAAATCTCCACATCAGTTTCAAATAATTTAGGCAAACCTTTGACTGCTTCCAGGGAATCAGCTGCAATCAAACTTTCAGCAGTAAATAATCGATCTTGTATTTCGAACAATAAAGTACGAACATCTTCATCTTCTGATATATCGCGTATTAATCCAATATAGGATTTTAATTCGTCGATGGTTCCGTAGGCTTCAATTCTTTGATGGTATTTTGGAACGCGCGAACCACCAATTAAAGCTGTCTGACCCTTATCGCCACTTTTGGTATATATTTTCCAGTCCATTTTTCTTTTTTTCTTCCTGCTAAATTAATGTATTTTCGTGGAAGGGGGTTTTGAATTGCAAAATTTGAATCGGCTCAAAAAAAATAAAAGAATGATACCAGCAAAAAACAAGCAATTTTATCAGTTTTGCGCTTATGGTTTCTTGAAAAATCTTCGTTTCTTCGATCCTTTTCTACTCTTATTCTTTCTTTCAAAAGGTTTTAACTATTTTGATATTGGAATACTTTACGCAATTCGTGAAATTGGTTTTGTTTTAACCGAAATCCCTAGCGGAATTTTTGCTGATGCTTTTGGAAGAAAGAAAAGTATAATTATCTCCTATATTGCTTATCTGATCTCTTTTTTAACTTTTTATTTTGCTCAAACATTTTGGCTAGTTGGTGCCGCTATGCTAATTTTTTCTTTTGGCGAAAGTTTTCGTTCTGGCACACACAAAGCCCTAATCTTTGCTTATTTGGAACATAAAAAATGGACAAATCATAAAACTGACTATTACGGAAACACGCGTGCTTGTTCACAATTAGGCTCAGCTTTTTCAGCAGCTATTGCTGCTGCTATCGTAATTCTAAATGCGAATCTGGAAATTATATTCCTTTTTTCAACTATCCCTTATTTGTTTGGATTGGTAAATCTGGCATTTTATCCTAATTATTTAGATAAAATCAATAATTCTAATTCTTTTCACGAGATAAGCAAAAATGCTTTTCAATTGACAAAAGAAAGTTGGATGGCTTTTAAACAAAAACAAATGGTGCTGGCGGCATTTAATCTCTCTTTTTATTCTGCCTATTATAAATCGGTCAAAGATTATTTTCAGGTGCTTATTTTAAGTTTTAGTGCAGGAGTCGCTTTTGTGCCTGTTTTTAATTCTGATCAACAAAATGCATTGCTGATTGGAGTGGCCTATACCATTTTGTTTCTTATGTCCTCTGTTGCTTCAAAAAGCTCTTCAAAATTTCAATTGCTTTTTTCTTCAGATAAAAAGGCTTTAAATTTCAGCATCATTTTCGGCATTTTAATTGGCGGAATAGCCGGAGGACTAGTACTTTTAGGTTTTAAGCTGCTTGCCGTGCTTGTGTTTTTTGGCATTTACATTATCGAAAATTTAAGAAAACCAATCGGTATCAGTCGGGTAATTGATTATTCGAATGAGAAAATTAATGCTACCGTTTTGTCAGTTGCTTCACAAATTAAAGGCGGAATTGCAGCTCTTTTATCTTTATTTATCGGTTATATTGCTGATTTGCATTCTGTTGGATTGGCGTTAATTTTAACTACTCTATTGTTACTATTGGTCTTTCCGATTTATTGGTTGAAAAAATAACTTCGTTTCTTGAATATCATTATTTTTAATAAGTGTAGACTAAATTATACATGCGGGATACTGAAATTAAATACACTACCCTTTCCTACCTCACTTTCAATCCATATTCTTCCATTATGTTTTTTCAACAAAATCTTTGCAAAGTAATAGCCCTAATCCTGTTCCCTTCTCATTGTCAGTTCCTCTAGTACTAGTTGCTTTATCAATCTTAAAAAGGTTTTTCAAATCTTCAGGTTTGATGCCAATACCAGTATCCATAACAGATACTTTTGTTTCGTTAATTTCTGAAGTAGCTGATATTGTAATTTCTCCACCTTTAGGAGTATATTTTATTGCATTTGAAACTAAATTTCTAATAATTGTTGATAACATATTTATGTCCGCAAATACTTCTAAATCAGGTTCAATGTTTGATTTGCAACAGTATGAATATTATGAGCATATTTTTCAATTTCAAAATACTTTTTATTTTGGATCTCTTCAACTAGAATTTCGCTAAATCCAATTAGTGAATTGAAAGGGGTCTTTAGGTCGTGTGCTATTATTGAGAAAAATTTATCCTTGGTTTTATTGCTTTCTTTTAATTTTGCTTCGCTTTCTTCTACTCTTTCTTTGACAATTATAAGTTTTTCATTTGTTGTTTTATATTCTCTATTTAATGTTGAATATTCTTCGTTTTGTTCAATTAGTTCTGATGTCCTTTCTTCAATTTTTTGTTCAAGTTCTAGATTAAAACCTTCTAATTTCACATAGGCCTTTTTTAATTCCAACACGGTATTTGATAATATCTCTTGTTCGCTTTTATTAACAACTGTTGTTATTTGTAACGAATTTTTCTTGTAAATTAGATTTATTTCTCTTATAAAATCGCGTATTGATAGAGATATGCTTTTAGAAATGACAAGTGCAGTTAAAATACTCATTAACAATAGAATGGCGGTAATTATAAGAAGTCCTGCTATACTTCTTATTCTTGTTTTTCTTGTTTTTTGATAAAGTTCCTCTGCTTTATCTTGTGCGAAATCGGTTAATGCTTTTGTTTTTTCAAATACTAAATTAACATGTTCGGCACCTTTCCCTTTTGTTATTTTTATTGCTTCAATATAATTCCCGGCTTTTGTTAGCTCTATTACCTCATTTCTAATTACCGCCCAATCTTTGCAAGTATTATATGCATCATCAACAATGCTTTTATTACCGAGAAATTTTTCTTGTGCAATATTAAATGCTACATAAATCAAACTGTCATAATGATTTACAAGCTGAATATTACTTTCTAATTGTTCTGTATTTTCCGACAATACAAGATCCTTCATCGAGCGATGTATTGCGTTTATATATATATTTATATCTCTAACTGAATTACTTACAACAAAAGGATGCTCATAAATTAATTCCGTATCTGAACTGATTCTTTGTATTTGAAATATTGCATGAGTAGCAATTATAATACTAACAATTAATAGTATAGAAAACCCTAATAGTATTCGTGTTTGAAATCTTAATTTTTTCATTCAATATTTGTATTTGCTCTAATTTGTAAAGCGCTTAAAAATGTTGTAATCAACCTATATGGAACTATAATTAAATGTTAAAATTTATATCTATTGCTCAAATGTAATACTTTTATGCATTACAAAAATTAAACACTTTAATGTTTTAGTGGCGAGATTGAAATCAATATTGCTTTTCAAAATAGTCACATCTCATTATTTGTTGAAGGAATTATCTCATTTCTTTCATTTAGGTTTCTGACATTTTCATTAGATTTACCGAAATCCTTTTGGTATGAATAAAACTACAGCCATTTTACTAGCCGCCGGAAAATCTGAGCGGCTAGGAAAAATGATTCCAAAGCCTTTTTTACAATTAGGTGGAAAACCTATTTATCGGTATAGTTTAGATGTTTTTTTGGCTCACGCGCAAATAGATGCCATATCAATAGTTGTTCCAAAACATTTGCTTTTAGCAGAGCAAAAAAAGATAAATCGAGAAATTTTTCCCAAACCGATACAATTAATCGAGGGCGGCGAATCGCGTTTTAAAAGTGTGTATTCTGCTCTATACCAACTTGATAATGATATTAAAAATGTGCTTATTCATGATGCGGCTCGACCCTTTATTAATACTGAATTGATTGATGATTGTCTTAAAAATCTTCATCATAACCAAGCAGTTAGTTGCGCGATAGAATCAACTGATACTTTAGTTTCCGGTGCATCCAATACTCAGGCCGAATTCTATCTTGATAGAAATAAAATTATGCGCATTCAAACTCCACAAGTTTTTCATATCGATATTCTAAAAAAAGCGTACTCATTAGCTCTAAAAGAAAATAAAACCAATTTTACCGACGACAGCAGTATGATTAATTATTATAAACTTGCACCTGTTTTTTTGGTTCTTGGAGATATTAAAAACATTAAAATTACCCATCCTTCTGATTTGCTTTTAGCTGAACATATTCTTCAAAAGAAGAAGCTTTAATTTATTCCTATTTAAGATAATCTTTACATTTGCATCAAATATTAAAAACATGAGCAAAAAACCCACCTTACTTATTTTAGCAGCAGGAATTGGAAGTCGATATGGTGGATTAAAACAACTCGATAAAGTTGGTCCCTGCGGAGAAACTATTATCGACTATTCTGTTTACGATGCTATTCAGGCTGGTTTTGGAAAAGTTGTTTTTGTGATTCGCGAAAATATAGAGGCCGATTTCCGCGCTTTTTTCGATGAAAAACTAAAAGGAAAAATTGAAGTAGAATATGTTTTTCAGGAAACAAATAAAATACCTGAAGGCTTAAGCTTCAATCCTGAAAGAACAAAACCTTGGGGAACTGGTCATGCAGTTTTAATGGCAAAAGATATTATTCACGAAAATTTTGCGGTAATCAATGCCGATGATTTTTACGGTCGAGAAGCTTACCAAACTTTGGCAGATTATTTCAAGACTGAAAACAATCAGGAAACAGATTATTGCATGGTTGGTTATGAATTAAAGAATACCCTTTCCGAAAATGGTTTTGTGTCACGTGGTCAGTGCAAGTCCGACGAAAATAACTATTTGTTTGATGTTATTGAACGCACACATATAGAGCGCAAAAACAATACAATTGTTTTTCAAGATGAAAATCAAAAACTGGTTGAGCTAAATGAAAACACGTTAGTTTCGATGAATTTTTGGGGTTTTACTCCTTCATATTTTGAATTTTTAAACGAAAAATTTAATCGATTTATTATTGAAAATACTAACAAAATAAAAGCCGAATTTTATATTCCTTCAGTCGTAAATGAGCTTATTGAAGAGGATCGTGCAAGAGTAAAAGTTTTACACTCAAAAGCCACCTGGTTTGGTGTAACTTATAAAGAAGATAAAGTTGGCGTAATGGAAAATATCCAGAAACTAATTGCATCGGGAATCTATCCTGACAAACTTTGGTAAATACGTTTATTGCATCTTCTTTCCTTAATCATGTATAAGACTATTTCCTTTCAAAGCAGATAATAAAAGCCTATTTTACACCATAGATTTTTCCTTTCTGGCGTCGGCTATACGCTTATTTTATGTATGTTTGTGTCCCTTGTTTTAAAGGCATTTTTTAATCTATTCAAACACAATAAAATATGAAAGTTTATCAAACAAATGAAATCAAAAACATTGTACTCATTGGGGGGGCGAAAAGCGGTAAGACCACTTTGGCTGAAGCAATGCTTTTTGAAGGTAAAGTGATAAACAGAAAAGGTAATGTTGATGATAAAAATACTGTTTCTGATTATCGTGAAATCGAATTAGCAAAACAAAATTCTGTTCACTCCACTTTAATGTACACTGAAATTGATGGAACTAAAATTAACATTTTAGATACTCCCGGATTTAGTGATTATGTAGGTGAGCAAATTTCTGCTTTATCAGTGGTTGAAACCGCAGTTCTAGTTAATAATGCTACAGTTGGTATTGATGCTACTACAGAAAACGCTTGGCGTCAAGCTGTAAAAACAAACACTCCTGTTTTGTTTGTTATTAATCAACTCGATCATGAAAAAGCCAGTTTCGATCAGGTCATAGCTCAGCTAAAAGACAATTTTGGAGAAAAAGTTACAATTGCCCAATATCCTGTAAATGCAGGCGAAGAATTCGATAGTGTCATCGATTTAATATTGATGAAAATGCTTAAGTGCAATAAAGGCGGTGGAAAATCCGAAATTCTTGATATTCCTGATTCAGAGATGGAAAAAGCCGATAAATTGCATCGCTTACTTATAGAAAATGCCGCCGAAGGCTCTGATGAGCTGATGGAAAAATATTTTAATGATGATACTCTGACCATAGAGGATATGCGTTTAGGAATTCGTTTAGGTATGCGTACTCGTGCAATTTTTCCTGTATTTGCAGTTTCTGCAAAAGAAGGTCAAGGAGTTGCTCGTTTATTAGATTTTATAAAGTTTAGCTGCCCTGCACCAAATGGTATTGCGGGCGAACGAAAATCATCAACGGGAAAAATATTTAATGCCAATCCTGAAGATCCAACAAATCTGTTAGTCTTCAAAACCTCTATTGAGCCTCATTTAGGAGAAGTTTCTTTCTTTAAAGTATATGGCGGCACCGTTGAAGAAGGAATGGACTTAATAAATACACGTACAAGTAATAAAGAACGCTTGTCACAACTTTTTGTAGTTGCCGGAAAAAATCGCGAAAAAGTAACAAAAGTATGTGCCGGAGATATCGCAGCTACTATTAAACTCAAAGAAACTCATACCAACGATAGCTTGGCCAGTCCAAAAGCAGCAGACGAATCATTAGATCCGATTGAATTTCCTGAACCAACTATATATATGGCTGCCAAAGCAGTTAGCTCTTCAGATGATGAAAAAATGGGCAGTATCTTGAACGAAATGCACAAAACTGACCCAACTATTATTACCGGATTCTCCAGAGAATTGCGTCAAATGATTATTAAAGCGCAAGGCGAATTACATTTAAACACCATTAAATGGTATTTCAATAATATACATAAAATCGAGATCGAATTTATTGCTCCACGTATTCCATATCGCGAAACGATTACTAAATCAGCACGTGCAGATTATCGTCATAAAAAGCAATCGGGAGGTTCTGGTCAGTTTGGTGAAGTTCATATGTTCATTCAGCCTTATACCGAAAATATGCCAAAACCCACTGATTTTCCTGTTCGTAATAAAGAAGAACATGAATTGCCTTGGGGAGGAAAACTTATTTTCCACAATTGTGTAGTTGGTGGTGCAATTGATGCTCGTTTTATGCCTGCTATTCTTAAAGGAGTTATGGAACGAATGGAGCGAGGCCCATTAACGGGATCTTATGCTCGCGATATTGCAATTTACATTTACGACGGCAAAATGCACGCTGTTGATTCTAATGAAATTTCATTTAAACTGGCCGGGCGATTTGCTTTTATTACAGCCTTTAAAAATTCAGGGCCAAAAATTATGGAGCCTGTTTATGATGTAGATGTTCGTCTTCCTGAAGAAATGATGGGTGCAGCAATGACTGATTTACAAGGTCGCAGAGCTCTTATTATGGGAATGGATTCTGATGGTAAATATCAAGTGATTCGTGCTAAAGTACCATTGGCTGAAATGCATAAATATGCCACAACTTTAAGCTCTATCACTTCGGGAAGAGGCACTTATTCGATGAAATACGATGCTTATGTTGCAGTGCCTTCCGATGTTCAAGACAAATTGCTTAAAGCTTACGAAGAAGAACAAGAAGAAGAATAAACAACAATTTTTGTACAATGATTAAAAACCCTTACTGAAAATTTCAGAAGGGGTTTTTCGTTTAAATTTCTTAGGTATCCAAGGCTATTTTTGTGCATTTTTGTAAACCGAAATAATTTATAGATATGATTAATATTAAACTATCTGTTGATTCCGTAAAATCTTTTGTTTCTGAGGATCAAATCCACAATTTTCAAGATAAAATAAGTTTAGCCCATCAAGCTCTTTTAAAGAAAACTGCCGCCGGAAACGAATTTTTGGGCTGGGTAAATTTGCCTTCTTCTATTGAAGAATCTTTATTGGATGATATATTGCTTCATGCAAAAACAATTTCCCAAAAAGCTGAAATTTATGTTGTTATTGGCATAGGCGGATCTTATTTAGGTGCTCGTGCTGTTATAGAAGCACTTCAGCATCATTTTAGTTTGATGATCTCTGGAACATTTCCCCAAATAATATATGCTGGACAAAACATCAGCGAAGATTATTTAGCCGATTTAATGCAAGTTCTTGATAAAAAAGATTATGCCGTAAGTGTTATTTCAAAATCAGGGACAACAACTGAGCCGGCACTTGCATTTCGTTTGATAAAAAATCATCTTGAAAATAAATATGGCAAAGCCGAAGCTTCTAAACGTATTATAGCCATTACAGATGAAAAACGCGGTGCGCTAAAAACATTGGCAGATAATGAAGGCTATAAAACTTATGTGATACCTGATAATGTAGGAGGCAGATATTCTGTTTTGACACCAGTTGGACTTTTGCCTATAGCTGTGGCAGGTTACGATATTAAAAAATTAGTGGCAGGTGCTAAAGAAATGGAATCATTTCTAAAATCCAACACAAGTATTGATACTAATCAAGCAATGCTTTATGCGGCCGTTCGTAATGCATTGAGCTTTCAGGGTAAATCTACCGAAATACTCGTTAATTATGAGCCGCGACTACACTATCTGAGCGAGTGGTGGAAACAACTCTATGGTGAAAGCGAAGGAAAAGTTGGAAAAGGGATTTTTCCAGCAAGTGTTAGCAATACTACCGATCTTCATTCGATGGGACAATATATCCAAGAAGGGGCACGGAATATTTTCGAAACTGTTTTATCAATTGAAAATAGCCATCAAACATTGAATATTCCAGAAGACGAAGAAAACCTTGATGGGCTTAATTATCTTTGTTCCAAAAGCATAACAGAAGTCAACCAAGGAGCAGAAGAAGCTACTCGGCAGGCTCATGTTGATGGAGGTGTTCCAAATTTACGAATAAGCATTCCTAAAATTGATGAGGAAAATATGGGGCAACTATTATACTTTTTTGAATTTGCCTGTGGTTTAAGTGGTTATACGCTTGGAGTTAATCCTTTCGATCAACCTGGCGTTGAAGCATATAAAAATAATATGTTTGCTATTTTAGGGAAGCCGGGGTTCTAAGATTGATAATTATTTAAACGTATACAAAGAGCTGAGCAATTGCTTGGCTTTTATTTTTTTTGGCAATTGATTGGTGTTTTATTTTATATATTTGAATAAAATATCTTCAATTGAACCCTTTTGAAAAGTAAAAAAATATAATCGCCACCAAAACCCCAAGACACCAAAATTCACAAAACGTCTAATATGATTTTTTTGTGAAACTTCGTGTTTTGGTGCATTCGTGGCAAAAAAAACTTTTCGGAATTGGCTCAAAAATTAACAGGAGTAAATATTTATTTAAAATTTATGCCATGAGAACAATACCTGGATTATTCGAAGAAAGTGTTAAAAAATATGGCGACCTTCCTTTTCTGTGGGAAAAGAAAACTACCAAATTCGAAAGTTTAAGTTATAAAGAAACACGCGAACAAGTTTATAAACTAGCAGCAGGTTTTGCGGCTTTAGGTTTAAAAAAAAGCGAACGTGTTGCTCTTATTTCTGAAGGTAGAAACCCTTGGGTTATAAGCGAGCTCGGAATGCTGTATCAAGGCATAGTAAATGTTCCTTTATCTATTAAGCTTGAGCCCTTTGAGTTAGAATTCCGAATCAATCATGCTCAATGTCGCATGCTCATTGTCTCAGGTAATCTTTCGCCTAAAATTGACGCTATAAAAGATAGGCTCATCGGAATTGAAAAAATAATTTTGCTTGATAAAAAAGACAACTATACCCAAGACGAAATTCATATTGATGAAATAGCTCGAATGGGCGAAGATTATCTAAATACAAATAAAGACTATATAGGCAATTGTATTAAAAACATAGAAGAAAACACCTATGCCAATATTTGTTATACTTCAGGAACTACTGCCGATCCAAAAGGCATTATTCTTTCGCATTTAAACTATTATGTAAATGTTGAGCAAGCAGCCAGTTTGATGGATATCCCTCCTTCGTATAAAACACTTATCATTCTTCCGCTAGATCATTCTTTTGCACATACTTGTGGAATATACAGTTTTATGAAATTTGGCGCCAGTTTGGCAACAGTTCAAGCAGGTAAAACTGGTCCTGAGACTCTAAAAAATATTCCAATAAATATAAAAGAAATTAAACCTCATTTAATGATGAGTGTTCCGGCATTGGCCAGGAATTTCAAGAAAAATATTGAAAACGGAATAAAAGCCAAAAGCCCACTCATTCAGAAACTTTTTAATCACGCATTAAACACTGCTTACGATTATAATGGATTGGGTTTCGATAAAGGTAAGGGATTTAAAATCTTGAAGAAACCTCTATTATGGATTTACGATAAAATTTTGTTTAGCAAAGTACGTGAAGGTTTTGGTGGTAACTTAAAGTTCTTCGTTGGTGGAGGTGCATTGCTCGATACAGATATTCAAAAATTCTTCTATGCGATAGGAATGCCTATATATCAGGGTTATGGGCTTTCCGAGGCATCACCAATTATTTCTTCAAATGCCGAACATCGCCATAAAATGGGATCTTCAGGTTTCTTAGTAGAAAATTTAGAGCTTAAAATATGTGACGATAATGGCAAGGAACTTCCTCAAGGCGAAAAAGGTGAAATTGTAGTCAAAGGCGAAAACGTAATGATAGGTTATTGGCGTAACGAAAAAGCTTCGGCAGAAGCTTTGCGTGAAGGTTGGCTTTATACAGGTGATTTAGGTTATTTAGATGCTGATGACTTCCTTTATGTTTTAGGACGTTCTAAAAGCTTACTGATTGGTCATGATGGTGAAAAATACAGTCCTGAAAGCATTGAAGAATCATTGATGGAGCATTCACCTTATGTAGAGCAGTGTATGTTGCATAATAATCAGAATCCTTATACAGTAGGATTAATTTTTCCGAATAAAGAAGCTTTGCGCAGAGAAGTAAAATCGCGAGGTTTTGATCACGTTTCTTCAGAAGGTTATAACGAAGCACTAAATATTTTACAGGAAGAAATTGACCATTATAAGGTCGGTGGTAAACATGCCGGAAGATTCCCTGAACGCTGGTTGCCATCTACTTTTGCAATTTTGGATGAAGGCTTTTCCGAAGCAAATCATATGGTAAATAGTACTATGAAAATTGTACGTGGTAAGATAAATGAAGTACATAGCCATAAACTCAACTTATTATTTCAACCTGATGCTAAAAATATTTATAAACAGGCAAATATGGATAATGTTAAAAAACTGTTCGACTAAAAAACAGTCGAAATTTTAATTTTAATTTCACTTTCATAATTTGTTTTTTTATAACAAAAAAGACAATACGTTATTTTCCAAAATAATAAATATTTAACTTAGGTAGCCCATAGGAAATTATACCAATTGTAGTTCAAAATGCCGCATAGCAAATTTTGAATTTATCCCGAACCTTCGGGAGTTAATGCCGATAGATCAGCAAAACCGCAAATTGAACGAAGTGAAAATATGCGGCA
>JAQIBR010000077.1 GCA_027858955.1 Bacteroidales bacterium | reverse complement strand
TTTGAATTATAAACATGTTCCATTCCATAGAAAAAAATCCGTAGTGGTACCTGTGGAAATTTCAAAATATGATTCTTCTTGATATCAGGTAATTATAAATTATTAGCTGCAATGTGGGTTAGGAATGAAAGATTATAAAGGAAGGTATTATACGGTAGGTGAAAAATCAGGCGATTCGTATTTATCCGACGGAGATGGTTATTATAAATATGAAAAAACCTTATCAAAATATCCTGCCTATCATTTTAGAATGTCAGCACGCGATTTAATTTTATATGGACAATTGTATATGAACTACGGTTCTTGGGATGGAAATCAAATAGTCCCTAAAGAATGGATTGATGTAAGTACAAAGCCATATTCAATGATTAATCCCGAAATTGGATTATCACGAGGTATGCTTTGGACAGTTATTGCTCATAATGATGACACAATAAGGAATTCGTTTTTTCACACTGGGGCAGGGATGAATTGTTTAGGAGTTTATCCTAACAAGGATATGCTTTTTGTTCATAGAGTTGACACTGAAAATCAAAACAATTACAACGAAGGGGATTTTTTTAAAATGCTGGACCTTCTGTTTGATTCAGAAATTGAAAAATAGAATAATTACTGCACATCGGCTCATATGCAATAGCTATCGGGATCGGGAGTTTTGGGTTCTCGACGATTCCTTTTCGGTCTCGCGACCGAGCAATAACTGCCGTCGAAGCGAAGGACAACGATTTAATCTACTACTGCATATAGGTATGGTGCTAAAAAAAACTTGACTTTTAAAATATATGTATTAACTTTGTAATTACTTTTAAATAAAATATTATGGAGTTATCAGTAATACAAATCGGAAATTCAAAAGGGTTTAGACTAAGCAAAACCCTAATTGAAAAATATAACATTAAGGACAAAGTTGAGCTTATCCTTGAAAAAGGATATATCATTTTAAAGCCCATTTCTGAGCCTAGAAAAGGTTGGGATAAAGCTTTTAAAGAAATGAATAAACAAGGAGACGATAAACTTCTTTTCAATGATGTTTTTGACGATGAAAATTTAGAAGAATGGATTTAAATCAATATCAAATCGTTTTGGTCAACCTTGACCCTACAATGGGTAGCGAAATTAAAAAAACCAGACCTTGCTTTATTGTTTCTCCAGATGAAATGAATAAACATCTTCGAACAATTGTAGTAGCTCCTATGACTACTAAATCTAAAAAATATCCAACAAGAATTGAAGTAAAACACGATAATAAAATTGGCTGGATAGTTATTGATCAAATTAGAACAATCGCCAAACAAAGAATACTAAAAAGTTTAGGTCGGCTATCTCAACCTGAAATTAAAGAGCTAAAATCTGTTTTGAAAGAAACATTTGTTGATTGAACAAAAAAAACAATCATCTTCAATTCCCCTATTGCACCTAACCTGAACCTTATCGATTCGCCAACAAAATAGTCTCTTATACCGATTAGTCAACTAAATGCCGCATAATTTCACTTCGTTCAATTTGCGGTTTTGCTGATCTAACAGCCTACCCATTGTAAATTCAAAATTTGCTATGCGGCATTTTGAACTACAATTGGTATTACATCAAAATCCAGTTTACTTGAGCTTATTTCTTCCAAATCTATTTCGGCAATCAAAGCGCCAGCGCTACCGAATAAAGGACCTGCTATTATTTTTCCAACAAATTAATCCGCCGAGCTTTCCAATCTTGGTCTGAAAAGTAACCAAAGATTCCCCATCGGCTTCTGCCCAAATAATTCTTTCTGAGCCTGTTGGTTTGATTTTTCGATGAACTCCCAATAAGCCATCAGTAGGAGAAATATACAACATAGAGCAGAATAAACTTCCGCTTACCCCATCCTTTTCCGTTACGCCAATAACCAAATATACTTTTTGTGATTTTGATAGCTTTTCAAGTCTTTTTATCTCTTCACCCTCTACACTTACACTGTTTTCAGCATATTCCGAATATAGTTTTCTTCCTTCATCGGTTCTGCTCCCAACGATTGCTCCAAAAGAAAATCCTCTAGGATAACCTGGAATAAAAGATTCCGGAAAGACAATGAGCTCGCAGCCTTTTTTCGCGTATTTCTTTGTAAGGACGTCAACTTTATCTAACGTTTTGGCCTTATTAAAAAAATGGGACTTTCTTGAACTAAACATACTTTTACTTTCATCGGTTTTATTCTTTTGTTTTTTTGGTGCAATTTAGTGCCTTGGTGTTTTAGTGGCGTAGTTTTTTGCCGCCAAAGCACAAAAACACCAAAACGCACCAAATTTCCTATTTTAGACTCCTTTTTTTATGACCAATAGTGGCAAATAACTGAATCTTAGATTATTTGTTATGATTTAAAACTATTAATTCGAAATAACCGGAATTGCCGCTTTCCATCCTTCCGATAATCGTTTCGATAGCTTTTCGATTATTTCCTTATTTTCTTCCCGCTCGGCAATATTTGTATTTTCATCAGGATCAGTCTTGCTATTGAATAATTCGCTCGTAACGTAATCTCCTCTTTCTCCCTTTACATTATCCCAATTATACCATTCCACATAATGAAAGTCCTTGGATTTTATCGAGTAGCCCATATATCTTCCTCCATCGGGAGTAACCTTTGGTCTTCGGTGAAATTGACTAAATGCAGCTGTTTTCCATTCTCTATCTGGGTTTTCTATAAGCGGAACAAAGCTGGTTCCTTGCAAATATTCCGGCGCTTCAATTCCTGCCAATTCGCATAAGGACGGAAACATATCAATTAGTTCAGTTATTCCGAAGGTCTGCTGTCCTTGGTTTAATTGATTCGGACTATAGATTATCATGGGAACATGGATGTCGATATTGTAATTGGTCATTTTACCCCAACTATTGTGTTCTCCTAATTTCCAACCATGATCTCCCCAAACGACAATGATGGTATTATCATAAATATCCAAATCTTTGAGCTGTTGCACTAGTCTTCCAAAAAGGGCATCAACATAACTCACACTTGCATAATAGCCATGTTTTAATATCCGAGCAGTGTCTTCCGACATAATATTTTCCGTGGGATGTTTCAAATTAATAAATCCATCATATCCTCTAAGCTCATACATAGAATTTAGCGACATAATGTGTGAGCCTTCAGGAATTTGTGGGCTCTTGGCTAAAGCAATACTGTCTCTGTTATATAAATCCCAATATTTTTTAGGTGCTGCAAAAGGTAAATGTGGACGAAAAAATCCAAGTGCCATATAGAAGGGCTGATCCTTCTTTGCTAAACGCAATAAAGTTCTTAGGGCTAATTCTGTTTGAGCACCATCATAATACAAACTATCATGAACATCTTCCATTTCCCAGGCGGGACCAGTATTCCATCCATCGGCATAGTAATTCGGGTTTGTGGCCACCTTTAAATCTCTGGCTATTTTTTGCTTGCGTTGTGTTTCTTCATTTACATAAAATGTTTCGCCATCTCTTTTCAGCCAATCCGCACGTACAAATTGAGATGGTCGCAAATCAGGTTCATCCCA
The DNA here is from genome assembly GCA_027858955.1 of Bacteroidales bacterium. Lineage (GTDB taxonomy): Bacteria > Bacteroidota > Bacteroidia > Bacteroidales > UBA12170 > UBA12170. The sequence goes on along the minus strand of JAQIBR010000077.1, from coordinate 4,201 downwards.
AGAAATAGAGTCGGGCATATAATTGTGGAATATTTTTCCAATGTTAACCGTATGATACCCTTTTTTGTGAAAATGCTGTGGCATGGTTACGATGTCAGGATTAATTTCTCTAAATTTATCGCCCAAATGCCATACACGCGTTGAATCAGGTCTTAATCCAGTCATAAGGCTTGCTCGGGAAGGCGCACTTACAGCAGCTTGACAATATGTGTTACGGAAAGTCATACCTGTTTTAGCAAATGCATCCAAATTTGGAGTTTGAATATTTGGATTATCATAAACGCCAATATCAGGCCTTAAATCATCGATGGATACAAAAAGAATGTTTGGTCTTTCCGTCGATTTTTGATTTTCTGAAGGTCCGCTACACGATAATAAACCTATAGCTACACAACAATCTAATATTACTGCTTTGGGAATTAGGTTAGTGTTTTTGATTAAATTTCTCATTTGATTTGTGTTAAATGTTCTAATCAATGTCTCGTAAAAGTAGTTTTTTCTTTCGGTTTTCAAAAGACATAAATAAAAAATCATTGATCGAGCAATAGATTTATACCGATTAGTCAACTAAATGCCGCATATTTTAGCTCAGTTCTATGTTATGCTTAATGCTTTTTATTAATCGTTAGGTTTTCGTGCTTTTCTTTTCGTATTATAAATCTATTCACCATTAAATGAGTGTCTTACATATCTATTTGTTAAATCGAGCAAAATAAAAAAAGGACAATCCTTTAGTATGCATAGAATATTATAGTACCTTTACACGCGGATTACATATCTATTGATGACAATCATACACTATCATTTTTGTTGATAAGCTTTTAAGCAGTCTTTCATCACATTAACAAACTTCATACTTATAGTTGAGTGTCAATGTACCAGTCCCATCTAAAGTACTAAAAATTAGTACGCCTAAGTGCTTTTTATCGAGTGTTTACGTTTTTTTTGATGACACCAATTGAATAAAGCATGAATATTAATTCAGACATTAACAATGGTGACAATCGTATTACCACAGCATTACTTCTTGCTGCAGGAACAGGTAGTCGTCTTTTCCCTTTAACCAAAAGTTCTCCCAAATGCCTTACCCTTGTAAATGAAAAGTCAATTCTTGAAAGGCTTGTAACTAATTTGAAAAAACAAGGATTTAAGCGACTTGTAATTGTTACAGGCTATAAAAAAGAATGTATCATGGATTTTCTAGGTAATAAATCAGATGATTTATCCATTGAGTACATTTATAGTCCTCTTTACCAAACCACAAACAACATATATTCACTTTGGATGGCTCGAAAAATTATAAACGAGCCTTTTGTTTTATTTGAGAGTGATTTGGTTCTAAATACAACTTTACTCGATGAAATGATATTCCCCGATAAAGTGGCTATTGCTCAAATGCAACCTTGGCTAAATGGAACAACTGTTTCTGTTAATGAAATGAATCAGGTTACTCAGTTTCATAAAGGAACAACAGATACCTATTCCGATATTCGTTATAAAACGGTAAATATTTACAGCTTTTCGCTTTCATCGTGGCAGGCTATTGTTAAAAAACTAAACCAGTATATTTCAGAAGGCAACGTGAACTGCTACTACGAAACTATTTTTTCTGAAATGATTAGTGATAAAACATTACAATTAAACGCAGTTTCCTTTGACCATAAACCCTGGTACGAGATTGATACTATTTTTGATTTAGCTGAAGCTGAAAAACTTTTCCCTGTAAAGTTGAAAAAAAAGACTATGCTTGAAAAGGCAGATGCTTAGCTCGTTCTCAGTAAATAATATAAATGACAAGGGAAAATACAAGATGGCAAATAAATATATAACACAGGCTGAGAAGTACGAGTACATATCAAAACAACATGGCGGCTATTACCGGCATAATTTTACTGATCATGCTTACTTATATAATCTTTATTTTCCACCAAAAGAGGTCTTTACGCATCTTAAGGATAATATAGAAGATTTAGTACTGAACTATCCCATAGCGCAAGATGCACTTGCCGAACTTATTGGGAACGTTATACAGCAACCTGCCGATAGAATTGTTGTAGGAAATGGTGCGGCTGAAATTATTAAGATACTCTCTGGACATTTAGCAAAAAAGATAATTGTTCCGGTACCATCATTCAATGAATATGCCAATGCGGCACCTGAAGGACATATAGTAGAATTTCCTCTCGAATTTCCTTCTTTTCAGCTCGATGTAGACAAATTTGCAGCAGAAGCTATTAACGTTAAAGCCGATATGGCTGTTGTTGTAACACCTAATAATCCTACCTCAATGTTGGTGGCAAAAGCCGATTTAATACGCTTGGCAGAAAAGCTGGAAAAACACGACTGTATGCTTATTGTGGATGAATCTTTTCTTGATTTTGCCGAAAACAAAGAGCAAATAAGTCTGGAACAAGATATTGCCAACTATCCAAATACGGCTATCCTTAAAAGTATGAGTAAAGCCTATGGGGTATGTGGACTCAGAATAGGATATATGTTAACAGCGAATTTAGCATTTGCTACTGCAGTTCGAAACGGAATTCACATTTGGAATATAAATGGATTTGCCGAAGAGTTTCTTCGAATATTACCCCGGTATAAACAGGAATTCGAAGATAGCTGCGAAAAGGTTAAAGCGGATAGAGATACTTTCTATGAAAAACTATGTGCCATTGAAGGGATGACTGTTTTTAAACCCGATGCAAACTATATTTTTTGTCGTTTACCCGATGCTGCTTTAAGCGGACCAGAAGTAACAAAGCGCCTATTTATTGAGCATAATATTTATATAAAAGATAGTGTTGGAAAAACACAACCCGATGCAACCCGATATATTCGAATTGCAAGTCGCACCAAAAAGGAAAATAGTAAACTTATTGTAGCTTTGATGGATGTAATGTATTTAAAGAGTGAATAATATGAGAGATAAACAACAAGCAAGCATGCTTTCTTTTGTCAAAGATTTGCCAAATATTTGTTCTCTATTAGGATTATTGAGTGCTGTTTTAGGGATATATTTTGCAATAGAAGGAAATTTTCCAGCATCAATTATTGGAGTATTATGGGCTGTATTATTCGATTGGTACGATGGAATTATAGCACGAAAAATGAAAAGCAGAACAAAAGTACAAGGTGTATTTGGAAGTCAACTCGACTCAATGATAGATATTGTAAGCTTTGGTATTCTACCCGCAATTTTACTTTTGAGCTACGGAAATTTTAATGTCTGGTTTATACCCGGAGCATTTGTAATTACTGCCACCAGTGCAATTCGTTTGAGTTATTTTAATGTTTACGGTCTTATTAACAGTAAAACTTATAAGGGACTTGCCCTTGATAATAATGTACTCATCCTGGCTTTTGTCTTTTTATTCGAAAGTTTATTTAAGCATTCTACTTTTTCAATACTTATTTATATAATCTTAATGATTCTATCGGCATTTAATTTATCCTCAATCCCAACTCCTAAATTTGGAGGTAAGTGGGTTTATGTGCTAGTTGTTTATGTACTGGTACTGACATCAATATTTGGATGGATATTGTATAATAGAGTTTAAAAATTTCCAATTAATAATAATTTGGTTCGGTTGTTTTATTAGCAAACCTAACGGTTGCAATATGCTGCGTAATTTTTGTGTTGCACCTGCAGCAAAAATTATGGAATATATTGCGTGCCAACTGTACTTTATTTATTTTATCAACTGATCATTAATCCTTCCAGTATATATGTCTGGGTATAAGTTCTTGGAAATCCGTCGAATAGAAAGCCTTTAGCATCAGGATTATCCTTAATTGTTTTTTCAATTATTTGAACAAGCACCATTTCATACCGATTAGTCAACTATATGCCGCATACCTGCCCGTCCGGTCAGGCGGGTTTTAGCTCAGCATTATTATTTTGCCTTTACTGATTTTCAATTCACTACGTTCAATTTGCGGTTTGTTGATCTATCGGCATTAATCCCGAAAATTCGGGATAAATTCAAAATTTGCTATGCGGCATTTTGAACTACATTTGGTATTAGTTAGTAAATTAGCCCCTTACATCAAAAAACAGAATACGGAAATGGCCGGAAAGAAAGCCATACAATTTTCAGACGCGACAAGAATAGACAAAGTTCCTGATGCTTTCTCGGTAATGGCAAAACCCATAGGTCCAAAATGCAATTTAAACTGCAGCTATTGCTATTATCTTGAAAAA
>JAQIBR010000056.1 GCA_027858955.1 Bacteroidales bacterium | reverse complement strand
TTAACCAGTTCTTTAGTAGAGAGCAATCCGCAAGCTGCAAAAATATCTTCTCCTCTAGAAGCCCTTATAGTTGTTACTATCCCTTTCCTCTTTAATCCTGATTGAAATCTCAAAATCTCTTCATTAGAAGAACTTTCGAGTGGAGTTCCCGGAATTGGATGAAAACGTATGAGATTGATACGGCATTTAATGCCATTCAAAATTTTTGCCAGCTCATTAATATGTCTGTGCTGATCATTTTCACCTTTAAACATAATATATTCGAATGAAACACGTCGTTGACCTCCAAATTCAAAGGCACGAATCTCATCCAAAAGTTTTGGAAGGTGATAAACGCTTTCTATTGGCATCAATTTTTTACGCTCATCTTCGAATGGGCTATGCAAACTAACGGCTAAATTTGCTTTAGACTCGTTTAGGAAACGTTTCATGGCGGGAATAATTCCGATGGTAGAAACTGTTATCCTTTTCGGACTCCATGCCAAACCGTAATCCGAAGTTAATATTTCTATGCTTTTTAAAACCTCATCCAAATTATCTAATGGCTCCCCCATTCCCATATAAACAACATTAGTCAGTTTATCAAACTCAGGGATATTAAAAATCTGATTTAAAATCTCGCCTGAACTTAAATCTCCCTGAAATCCCTGTTTTCCTGTCATGCAAAACAAACAACCCATTTTACAACCAACCTGAGAAGAAACACATAGAGTTGCTCTATCTCCTTCCGGAATATAAGCTGCCTCAATAAATTGAATCCCTTTTATCGGGAATAAATATTTTTTAGTGCCATCAACCGACTCTTGAACATTTGTTGAATTAGTATAATTTATATCGTAATTTTCAGCAAGTTTCTCACGAACACTCTTAGACAAATTTCGCATCTCTTCAAAAGAATTAACACGCTTTTTATACATCCAATCGGTAAGTTGCTTTGCAACAAATTTTTGAAAACCCAGATTAACAACAATTTTTTGAAGTTCTGACAGGGTTTTCCCAAACAAATTCTCTTTTATCATATTAAAAATATATCTCGGCAATTATTTGATGATAAGGCACGCCTCTATGAATTAAAATATCACGAACATCAACAACGAATTCAGAGCCTCCGCAAATATAATAGTTTCTTTCCAGCGAAATATCTTGTGTTTGCTTTAAATAGGCTGTAATCCGACCATTATAGAATACTTCATCCTTTATCAGCGATGAACAACGAATGTATTTTTCTTTCAATTTCTCGGCAAAAACACTAGCGTAATAAAAAGAATTCTCCTCTCGTCCGCCGTGAATTAGAGTTTTATTTTCTGCCAAACCTGATTCCAACATCGAAATAAATGGAGCAATTCCTGTTCCTGCAGCTATCCAAAAATCTTCATCTTCAGTTCCATAAAATGATCCAAAAGGTTTAGAAATAAAAAGCGAATCGCCCACTTTTACTTTTGATAATCGAGGAGTTAAATATCCTTGATGTTGAATATTGAAGAGTATTCTGTAATTCTTATCCTTATTCTCGCTTGCAATACTATATAATCTTGGCTGATCATCAGGCTTTAATGCTATTGCCAACATTTGACCTGAACGAAATTCGTCATTTCGGAGAAAAGATAGCACAAATACATCCTTGCTAATCTCATTAACATCATTCAATATAGTTTCAATAAGTGGAATGTTAGCCGGAGTATTCATTATGCGTAATTTTTGCAAAAGTACTGAAAGGATATTGATTTATTAGAAAGAAAAAAATGCACCTTCCAAAGAGAAAGTGCATTTAATTATTTTACATTGACTTAATTAGAAATATTAGTTTTTAAGTATGGTATAGCTTTCAGCATCTTCACTTCCATTGATTATTACGATATATGATCCTGTTTTCAGCCTTGAAATATTGATTCTCGCATCTTTAAGATATTTTTCAATTTACTTGGTTTTAATTGCACCTACTCTAATTTCATCTTACGCGATAAAAATTAAATGTGTAAATAATGGAGTGATTTATTTTATTCTTTTATGCATCGGATAGAGTAACCATTAGCCTTGTAATTAATCCCTTTAGATACTTTAGAACTGAAGTAATAGATATATAGAAATCCAGCCTTAGAATCACTATATTCAGAAGAAGTCCAGAATGAGTTATAATAGCCTAAACCAAAGAATTCATTTGATAAATATCTAAAACCATTAGGAATAGCAGTAAATCCACTCGAATTATTAGATTCAAAAGGATCTCCCCAATGAAGATTACCAACCTCCTTTAGTTTATTACTTGCTATAGAATCTCCACCAAGAAAATTTATAAGAGTGAGCCAATCATTAGTAGTTGGAACACGCCAGCCTTCGGGAGAGATATTTCTAATGTCATTAACAGCATACCAATTATACAATCTACCATAAGTAGCAATGGTATCTAAATCTTCTGTATTATTATAATTACAAAACAGTCCCTCTACTGCATTTGCCCATAAATCGTTCTCAAAGGTTGTAATAATTGGATCACTATTTCTATATTTAGTCGTTCTTAAGTTTTCTGACATCCATATTTGGTCGCCTATTTGAATGGTTTTGTAAATATTTCCTTCAATATCGTTCATAGTGCCATATTCTAAATCAGGATTGAAAATAGCTGTTGTTCTGCCGTTAAGTGGATTGTCTGGTGTTATTGGTTTGTCTTGTTTACAACTGTGAAAAATGAATACTGTAGTCAGGACAATAAGTGGTATGGTTATTGCTTTAGTTTCTTTCATTATGTTATCTTTAGTTAATTTCTATTTTGATAAACGTCTTATATATTTATACCGATTATTTATATATTTATCAAAAATATAAAAACAATATATTATTCTTAAGCTAAATGTATTTCCGTTTAGAAGTAATGTACTAGCGTACGGAATTTCTGGATTAATGATTAATTTTTACACTCATTTTGCGAAAACAGCGGAAAATGTCATAAATATTTGAGCTGCTTTATTCAATATAAAAATACTATGATAAATCCAGTCTAATCAAAATTATTCTCCCATATTCATGCTTATTTTTAAAAAAACATTACCCATAAAAGCCTATTATTATTCAACTATTTTCACTAAGCTTGATTTCAGCAATTTACAGAGTCGTAAAAATGGCTAAGGTTTTAATTTTTACTATTTGAGGGGTTGTTTTTTTTGCAAAAGTATTGAAAGAGATATTGATTTATTCTAAACAAAAAAATGCATCTCATTTAAAGAAAATGCATTTCATATTTTGGAGTCTCCCCTGAAAGCAAAAAAAATAAAAGCCACTAAATCACCAATACACCAAAACCCACAAAAGGCTTATTACTAACACTTAATATTTGGTGAAATTTTGTGTTTTTGTGCTTTGGTGGCAAAAAATATAATTTTCCAAGCACCCTCATTTTTAATTAAATTTGAGCCAAAGCCTGATCAAGATCAGTAATAATATCTTCAACATCTTCAATACCAATGGATAAACGAATTAACCCTTTAGTTATTCCACCTTCCAATTGTTTTTCATCGCTAAGTTTTGAATGTGTCATGCTTGCCGGGTGTTGAATTAATGTTTCAATTCCTCCTAAAGAAACAGCCAATAGTGCCATTTTAACGGAATTCATAACGATTTTACCGCTTTTTAAACCACCTTTAACTTCAAAAGAAATCATTGCGCCCGGGCCTGACATTTGTTCTTTTCCCAACTCATATTGAGGATGAGATTTTAAACCCGGATAAAGAACCCATTCAACTTTAGGATGACTCTCAAGATAATCGGCAACTTTAATAGCACTCTCCTGAGCACGTTCAATACGAATAGCCAAAGTTTTTAGTCCGCGACGTGTTAACCAGGCTTGATGAGGATCCATATTACATCCTATATTCATCATTATCGGCTTCAATAACTTATAATCTTCTTCGGTTTTGGTTACAACCATTCCGGCAACTATATCGGCATGACCATTGATAAATTTAGTCATTGAATGCAAAACAATATCAGCTCCTAAATCCAAAGGTTTTTGTAAATAAGGAGAACAGAAAGTATTATCAACAACTAACTTCAAATTATGCTCTTTTGCAATTTTTGCCATTGCTTTTAAATCGGTAATCCCAATAGTAGGATTGGCAGGAGTTTCAATATAAAGAACTTTTGTATTAGGACGAATAGCGTTAAGAACATTATCAATATTTGTAGCATCTACATAAGTAGACTCCACTTTAAATCTTGGATATAAAGATTCCATAATGCTTCTTGAAGGTCCGTAAACAGCATTATGACTAACCATATGATCGCCGGCACTTAAAAGTCCAAGATAACAAACATTTACTGCTGCCATTCCTGATGAAGTAGCAATTCCACCAAATCCGTTTTCTAATTCAGCTACAGTTTTTTCTAATTCTTCAATATTAGGATTGCCCAAACGAGTATATATATATCCATCACTTTCGCCGGCAAAACATGCAGCTCCATGATCTGCACTTTCAAAAGAAAATGTTGATGTTTGATAAATTGGAGTAACAGCACTGCCTTTAGTATCTTTAAAACCTCCGGCATGTATTAATTTGGAATTGAATCCTGCTTTTTTTGTATCCATTGTGTAATTAGTTTGATGTTGTTTTTTATTGATTTGCAAATATATAAACTTCTTCGATATTTTTATTATCAAGTGTTTGAATCAGTTTCCAAGCGATTCCACACCATTTTCAGTTGTAAACTTAAATCAGAATCAGGAGCATATTCTATTACCGTTTGCTGATTGACCATTGCATCGACAAAATCGCGGTTAAAAGGAATTCTCGCCAATACTTCTATCTCTTCTTTTTGGCATAATGATTCTATATCATCACTAATATTTGAATTTAGATCGAACTTATTAATCAATACATAAGATTTCAACTTGAATCCTTTTGCCATTTCAATTAGGCGATGTAAATCGTGCATGCCTGATAAAGTTGGTTCAGTAACCATTAAAGCTTTATGAACTCCTGTAAGGGTTGATATTACAGGGCATCCTATACCTGGAGGTCCATCAATTATTACTGTATCCATCACTAGTTCCTTAGCTTTTTTGTTGGCAATATCACGAATTTTTGTTACCAGTTTTCCCGAATTATCTTCACCTATTCCCAATTTTGCATGTATCATTGACCCAAATCGAGTTTCCGATTCATACCATCTGCTTTCCATATTTTCTACCATTTTTATGGCATCTACCGGGCAAGCAATTTCGCAAAGTTTGCATCCGTCGCATGAAAATTCAGAAATAGTTGTTTGATCATCAACAAGGCTAATGGCATCAAATCGGCATAAATCCATACAAATCCCACAGTTTGTACATATTTCTGCATCTAAAATTGCGATTTTCCCGCCTTCATATTCGTGACTTTCCAGAATTGTTGGTTTTGTAATTAAAAACAGATCAGCAGCATCAACATCGCAATCAACAAGAATTTTGTTTCGAGCTATAGAGGCAAAAGCTGATATAATGCTCGTTTTACCTGTTCCTCCCTTTCCGCTAACTATGGCTATTTGCTGCATCTATATTATGTGTTACTTTTTCAAACAATTGCACATATTTTTCATTTATCTCAGGAACCTCATCAACCATTATTTTTCCTTCGGAATATATTCTTGCAAGATTTTTATCGAAAGGAATTTCCATTAACAAATTAATATTTTCATCACGGAGATATTCATAAATGGCATTATCTCCTAAACCTGCACGATTAACAACTACTCCAAATTGCCCTCTCATTTTCCGCATCGTTTCAACCATCAACTTTAAATCGTTCAAGCCAAAAGGAGTTGGTTCTGTAACTAATATTGTATAATCTACATCTTTAATAATCTCCATTACAGGGCATGAAGTGCCAGGAGGAGCGTCAATAATTCTAAGTGAATTTTCGTCGGTTGATTTCAATGTTTTGCCTATAACCGGAACTGCCAAAGCAGATCCGATCTCAATTTTTCCTTCTACCAACTCATTGCCATTGTTTAACTTATACACATTTACTTCACCTAATTTTTTATCTTTTTCGACGATAACATCTGGTTGATTACAAACATATGTACAAACGCCGCAGCCGTGACATAAATCTTCAAGCACAGCAATATGTGAAATTGATTTTACAAAAAGAATTGCATTGTAGGCACAAGCCGAAGCACAATCGCC
>JAQIBR010000001.1 GCA_027858955.1 Bacteroidales bacterium | reverse complement strand
AAATAATCAAAAAAAACCTCTGCAAAAATAATGCAGAGGTTTTTTAAAAATCAAAAATTATTTATCTCCAATTAACTTCCTTCACATAATCAACAACATACTTAATATTATCGAATGGAGTATTGGCCAAAATTCCATGGCCAAGATTAAAAATCCATTTAGGCTCAGTTTTACCAAATTCTAAAAGTTTGTCAACAATCGGTTTAATAGTTTCCGGTGTGCTAAGTATAGCTCTTGGATCTATATTACCTTGAATTCCAATTTCAGGATGAATTAATTTTCTTGCTTGATTAATATTCATTTGCCAATCAACACTAATAAAATCGCATTGATCTGGAGTTATACGAGTAACACCATAAGCTAAACCTTTAGGTAGATAAATTACAGGTGTTCCCGTTTGCTTTACAGCTTTCATAATCCGTTCAGCAACAGGCATAACTACCTCAAAATACAAATCCTCAGGAATCAAACCTGCATGAGTTTCAAACAATTGAAATGCATCAATTCCATGCTCAACTTGTTTAAGCGCATATTCAATCGACATTTCTCCTATGGCCTCAAAAATCCTGATTGCTTCCGCTTTGTTTTTGTATAACAATGCCATAGCTTCCGGAAAATTATGATTCTGACTAATTCCGTCAACCATAAAACAAAATGTAGTTAAAGGGCCTCCACAAAATCCAATTAAAGGTGTGTTTTCAGGTTTAGTGCGCTTTATTTCATCAATTGCTTTATAAACATGATTCAGTTTTGTTCCATCTGCTTTTAGACTTTTATAAGGATTACTTATTCCTTTCAAAGGATTTTCGAAAACAGGCCCTTTGCCCTGGAACTCAAGTTTCATTCCTAAAGCTTCAGGTATGACTAATATATCAGAGAATAAAATAGCAGCATCGACTCCTAAATCGTGGATCGGGAGCAGAGTAACTTTTGCGGCTAATTCAGGATTTTCCATCATTTCTTTAAAGCTGTACTTCTCTTTCATTTTTTGATAAGAAGCCAAACTTCTTCCCGCTTGACGCATAAACCAAACAGGTGGTCTATGAGTTTCCTTCCCATTAAGGGTATCTAAAAATATAGAATTCATCATTTTATTTTATAATTGTTTTAAAGCATTTAAGTTTGCATTAATTAATTTTTGCAAATCTTCATCTGTATGTGCATAAGAAATAAACAAACATTCGTATTGAGATGGAGCCAAATAAATTCCACTTTCGAGTGAGAGTTTAAAATATTTAGCATATCTATTTGAATCGCTTGTCATAGCTTCATTGAAACTTGTAACTTTCTTATTCTCGGTAAAAAACAAAGTCATCATAGAACCTACTCTATTTAAAACCGCTGAAACCCCAGTCTTTTTTAGGTTATTTTTTATCCCATTTTCTACAAAAGCTGACTTCCTTTCAAGTTCCGCATATAATCCTTCAGTTTTAGTAAGATTATCTAACATTGCGAGACCAGCTGCCATAGCTAAATGATTTCCTGAAAGAGTTCCTGCCTGATAAACCGGCCCAATTGGCGCCAATTGATCCATAATTTCTTTACTGCCTCCATAAGCACCAACAGGTAATCCTCCACCAATAATTTTACCTAAAGTGGTTATATCTGGATATACACCGTGAAATTCCTGAGCTCCACCGGGAGCTAATCTAAATCCTGTAATCACTTCATCAAAAATCAATAGAGCTCCTTCTCGAGTACAAATATCTCTCAGACCCTGCAAAAATCCTTCTTTAGGAAGTACAACTCCCATATTTCCGGCAACAGGTTCAACAATAATTGCAGAAATTTGATTTTTCCTTTCGGCAAACAATTTTTCAACTGATTCTAGATTATTGTAATCTGCAATCAAAGTGTCGACGGCAACTCCTTTTGTAACTCCCGGACTATCTGGCAATCCAAGGGTAATTGCACCTGAACCTGCTTTAATTAAAAAACTATCACCATGTCCATGGTAGTTCCCTGCAAATTTTACAATCAACTCTCTATTTGTATAACCACGAGCTAATCTAATTGCACTCATAGTAGCCTCAGTTCCTGAATTTACCATTCGAACTTTTTCTATGGATGGAACCATACTGATTATCTTTTCGGCCATCAAAGTTTCGTAATGAGTTGGAGCACCAAAACTTGTTCCTTTTGATGCGGCTTCATAAATAGCAGCTAAAATATCGGGATGAGCATGTCCAATAATTAATGGGCCCCATGATGATACAAAATCTGTATATTGATTACCATCAATATCTTCGATAGTACTTCCTTTAGCTTTTTCAATTACTAGCGGATCGCAATTAACACTTTTAAAAGCACGTACCGGTGAATTAACACCACCCGGAATACTTTTTTGTGCTCTTTGAAATTCTATTTTGCTTTTTTCTACATTCATTTTTTATAATTATGCGTTTTGTTCTTTTAGAATATTGGCAATATCAACTGCATGATAAGTAATGATAATATCAGCTCCCGCCCTTTTAATAGAAGTAATAATTTCCATCATTACTCTTTTTTCATCAATCCAATCTTTTTCTCCTGCAGCTTTAACCATCGAAAATTCGCCGCTCACATTATATGCAGCAACTGGAGTATTAAACTCATTTTTTGCTCTATAAATTACATCTAAATAACTTAGCGCAGGTTTAACCATAACAATATCAGCCCCTTCCATCAAATCTTGCTCTATCTCACGCATAGCCTCATCGCTATTTGCCGGATTCATCTGATATGTATTTCTATTTCCAAATTTAGGAGCGCTTTCAGCTGCTTCGCGGAATGGGCCATAAAATCCTGATGCATATTTTGCTGAATAGCTCATTATTGGTATTTTCTCAAAACCATTATCATCTAGAATCTCACGAATAGCAGCAACGCGGCCATCCATCATATCACTTGGGGCAATCATATCAGCTCCTGCCTGAGCTAATGTTAATGACTGCAAGGTTAAAGTTTCCAAAGTCAAATCGTTATCAACATCACCATCCACTATGGTTCCACAATGACCGTGAGTTGTGTATTCGCAATTACAGACATCAGCAACAATATATATGTCCTCTATTTCTTTTTTAATGGCAACAATTGCTTTCTGAACTATGCCATCTGCATTACAAGCAACATGACCATGCTCATCTTTTGTTTCTGGAATTCCAAAAAGCAGAACTGATTTTACACCAGCAGCAATTGTTTTTTTACACTCCTCTATTAACAAATCGATAGACAATTGATAATTGCCTGGCATTGAAGATATCGGCTTTTTTACACCGATACCTGGACAAACAAATAAGGGGAGGATCAAATCATCAACTGATACTTTAGTTTCAGATACCATATTCCGTAATATGGTATTATAGCGCATTCTTCTTAATCGTTTTTCTGGATAATTCATAGTTATTTATTTTTAATTTTTTAATTCGAAATAGTTTTTAATACTTTCATACATTCCTTCTGAAGTACTGTTTTCAGCAATAATTTGCGGAAAAATATCTTCATCCACTAATGCTTTTTGAGTTGTGGGTCCGATACAGGCAAATCTCAATTTGTTAGGCTTAAAAGGGTCTAAAAATTTGCACAAATTATAAAATGCAGATGGACTCCATAATAAAATTAGATCGTAATTATTTGTTTTTATTTTTTGAATTGTATCACTATCAACAAAATCTGGAGCTATAGTATTATAAACATTGACTCTTTGAATATTTGCTTCAGATGATAATTTTTCTTCAAAAATTGAAGTTGCCAAATTTCCCTGCGATAATAATATTCTTGGAAATGATTTATTTGGGATTTGAATTCGTAACTCATTAATTAAATCTATCGATGTCTTTCCTGAACTTTCTAGTGTTGGGTTAACCCCAATTTTTTCTAATTCTTTTTTTGTTGTTTTGCCTATAACCGCAGTTTTTAATTGTTTTGGTAATATTGCAGTTGTGATCAATTTATTAAAATGCTCAAAGAAATAACGAACACCATTTCCACTTGTAAATACTAGCCAATCGAAATTATGTAGATTTGAAAATATATTTTTTTCCTCCTGACTAAGATCATTCAATACAGTTGTAATCATTGGTAAAGAGATGTATTGAGCTTCATCCTTTTTCAGTAATTCAACAAACAGTTTGTCACTGCTATATGGACGAGTAGAAATTATAGTTTTATTCTTAAACATAAAAAATTGAATTATGAGCGAAAAGTTCTAAAAATTTCATCCAAAATTGCTCTTCCACCTTTACTTAAAACTATATCTGCAAGTTCTTCAGCCAATTGTAATCCATTATTCTTTAGACCTGTAACAGTTTCAATAAATATTTCTTTTCCATCTAAATCAGATAAAAACCCTGTCAATTGTAAAGTATCATTTTTAAGAATTGCATGACAACCAATCGGAATTTGACAACCACCTTCAAGCAAGCGAAGAAATCTTCTTTCCGCCTGAGTTGTTATGAAGGTGTCATGATGATTTATTCCATCAATTAATTGCTTAATGGTTGAATCATTATCTCGAATTTCAATTGCAATTGCCCCCTGACCTGGTGCTGGTATAATAATTTCAGTATCAACTATTTGAGTTATTCTATTACCATATCCAACACGTTGTAATCCTGCTGCAGCCATTACCATAGCATCGCAATGTCCTTCATCCATTTTTCTAAGGCGTGTATCAACATTTCCTCTAATGTCAATTATTTGATAATCAGGATTATATGCCAATAAACTAGATTTACGGCGAAGACTTGAGGTGGCAATTTTATCTTTAGACGTTAGTTGATCTAATGTTTTCCCATTTTTTGAAATTAACGCATCGAGAGATTCGGCTCTTTCTAAAACACCACCAAGCATGGTTCCTTCAGGGAATATTGTTGGCAAATCTTTAAGACTATGAACAGCCATATCGATTCCACCGGCAATTAATTCTTTCTCTAACTCCTTTGTAAACAAACCCTTATCTCCAATTTTGGAAAGTGGAACATCCTGAATTTTATCACCTTTGGTTACTATAACTCTGATTTCAAATTCCTTATCTGAGTATTTTTCTGTTAATATATCTTTAAGCTTGTTTGCTTGATATAAAGCAAGTTTACTTCCTCTTGTTCCTATCGTAATCATTTTAATTTAAACTTTATTTTATGAATTTCCTATATTCAGCATTTAACGTCAAAAATTTTATTCACCAAAGGTACTAATTCCGGATTTTGTCCATTATTAGTTACGTTTTTTAATTGCTTGATAACCAATTGAATATATTTTTTTGTTATATGCTCTCCAAATTGTTCTGCTTTAACTTTATTATTATTTTTTGATAAGAACAATTCTATTTCGGTTTGATGTATGGCTTTAAAATTTTCTGATAATGAAGAAATTGCGGGCATCAGCTCTCTAAAACCAAGCCATTCGTTAAAATCTATCAATCCTCTTTCAATATAAACACTTGCATGTTTGATTTCTGCTTTTCTACTTTCCTGACTCGCTTCGACAACTTTTTGTAGTCGATCCATATCAATTAGCTCAACTCCTTCTATTTCATCAATATCAGCTTCAATATTTCTTGGAACAGATAAATCAATTAATAAAATAGATTTTTGTTCGCGTAGTAGCATAGAATTCTGCATCATGCTTTTGGTAATTAAAGCATGTTCGCATGCAGTCGAAACTAATACAATATCTTGATTGTGAAGTATTTCAGAAATATTTTTGATTTCGATAAATCGACTAGATGTCTTTTGAGCCAAAACAACAGCTTTTTCTAAAGTACGATTTGCTATTGTTAAATTAGTTATCCCTTTTTTCTGAAAATGCTCGATTGCAATTTGACCGGTTTTTCCAGCTCCAATAACTAAAACATTTTTCTCATTAAGATTAGCAAACAAATCATCAGCAAGTTTAACAGCTGCATAACTTACAGATAATGCGCCTCTTGAAACTTCGGTATTAGTTCGTATTTTTTTTCCTGTTTCCAAAGCTTTATGGAACATTCGAGTTAGTGTTGGTCCAAGAATATCATTGTTTCTGGCAAGAAAATAGGCGTCTTTCATTTGACCCACAATCTGATATTCACCGAGTATCATAGAATCTAATCCCGCTGCAACCTGAAACATATGCTTAATAGCTTCTGAATTGCTAAGTGTAAAAGTATATTTATCAAAATCTCCTTCAAAATTCTTGAAATTTGCAATTTCTGCTGATAATTCAGTGAAAGAAATTTCCTTATACAAGTTTTGAAAAACGAAATAAAATTCTGTCCTATTGCAGGTTGACAAAACAAAAAGACCTTCAAATCCTAAACGGGTTTTGAATTGGTTAGCTAAACTAATAATACTTTGTTCATCAAATACAAATCGTTCGCGAATTTCTATTGGTGCTGTTTTATGATTTATTCCTATTAATCCAATCATTTTAGCTGTCTGAGTATTTTTAAATGACTAAAGTTTTATCCATTTGCAGCAAACGTATAAATCAATTTTGTAGCAAATCTGTAGTCTTTACTCTTACATAAACCAGAATTAAACATCACACAGAATATAAATGAATGCAAGCAGGTTAATATATGCGAGTTATACAATCATGCTAACTCTAAAAACCACCTTTTTGATTGTACTAATTTAGAACATTTCTAAGCAATTATTTATGATATTTATCGCTTAAGAATAATTTATACCAATTGTAGTTCAAAATGCCGCATAGCAAATTTTGAATTTATCCCGAACCTTCGGGAGTTAATGCCGATAGATCAACAAAACCGCAAATTGAACGAAGTGAAAATATGCGGCA
>JAQIBR010000193.1 GCA_027858955.1 Bacteroidales bacterium | reverse complement strand
CCTTTATCAGCGACAGAAAGAATCTGGGTTAACAGTAAAAGAATTTTGCTCGAATGAAATTATAGCACCTGCTACTTTTTATTATTGGAAAAAGAAATTACAAAACCGCAATGGTTTACCCAGCTTTATCCCGGTTGTGGTAAATTCCGCACCTGCTCTTTCTCAAAGTAAATTTTCTAAAGAACAATTTCCACCCACAAGTCAGCCTACAAATAACGGTGACTCTATTGAAATAGAGTTTTCAAATAAAACCATTCTTCGTATAAACAGCGAACTTGACCTACCTATGTTAAAAGCGTTAATCCATTTAAACGATTAGTCATGTTTCATCTTCACAGTACACTAAGTTATTATCTGCATCCGCTTCCGGTTGATATGCGCAAGAGTTTTTACACCCTTAGTGGAATCGTAACAAACTATATGTGGCAAGATGTTCAGGATGGAGGTGTTTTTATCTTTATAAACCGAAACCAAACCATCATGAAAATCCTGCATATGGAATATGCCGGAATGGTTATTTACCACAAAAAGCTTGAATCGGGTCGGTTTAAGCTACCAGCTTTCGATAAAAATACGACCTCACTAAATATAAACTGGCAGGATTTATTTACGATAATCCAAAGTGTAAAACCTACTAAAAAACACTTAAAAAGAAAACCTCATTAAAGAGCAATTTATTAGTTATTAACACTTGTTTTTGCTTTGAAAGTCCTCTATTTTTATTATCTTTAACACCAGTAAACATAAGGCTTTAAGGTGGATTTAAACAAAGATACAACAAGACTAATTGAGACTCTTTTACTGGAACGCGATGAGCTTTACACGGAGGTGTCTCGTTTGCGAAATTCAGATATCGGAACACTTGAAGCATCTCAGCAGAAAAATAGCGAATACGAGGCTAAATTAAAGCAGCAAGAGAGTATTATAAAACAATTGACCGATCAACTGGCCTGGTATCGGAGCAAGCTATGGAAGCCTCAAAGCGAGAAGTTTATTCCACAAGACCCTAACCAACGCACAATCGATTTTGAAGGACTTGACATCCTGCCAGAAGAAGAGGTTTCGATAAAGGAAGCTGAAAAAGAACTTATTTCGTACGAACGCAGTAAGCCCGAAAAGCCAAAGAAACAACCAGTACGCCTTCCTTTACCGGATTTTTTACGCAGGGAAGAAGAAATTATCGAACCCGAAGGCCTTGATGAAAATTGGGTACGCATAGGCCATGAAGTCACCGAAATTCTTGAACATAAACCTGGTGAGCTTTATGTACGCCGGATAGTGCGTCCTAAATACGCTTTTAAAAAAGTCAAACAATGTGAGTTGGAAGAAAACAACCCTGAACCACTTCAAGCAATAAAGACAGCCTCCTTGCCATTACTACCACTTCCACGAAGTAATGCTGGGCCAAGTTTGTTAGCTGAACTTCTACTGGGCAAATACATGTATCATTTACCATTTCACCGACAAGTGTCCATGTTTAAGTTAACTGGCATGCATATTCCGGCATCGACAATAAGTAATTGGTTTATGGGTAGCAGTGATCTGCTACGTGCATTATACTTACGTTTAAAGGAAATTATACTTGCAAGCGACTACATACAGGTTGATGAAAGTACTGTTCCTGTTATTGATAACGAAAAACACCGAGCCGTTAAAGCTTATCTTTGGATGATTCGATCGGTAATGAATAAACTTGTGTTTTTTCATTACGACAAAGGGTCGAGAGCCCAAAAAGTAGTCGTCGATTTATTGTGCAATTATCAGGGAGCTATCCAAACCGATGGTTACGCGGCTTATTCTATCTATGAGCATAAGAAAGGTGTGTTGTTGCTTGGGTGTTGGGCTCATGCACGAAGAAAATTTACCGAAGCACTCGCCGAAGATAAAGCCGGGGCTGAATACGCATTGAAGCAAATTGGCTTGATCTATAAAGTAGAGGCCATGGCAACCGACAAGCAAATGACTTTCCAGCAACGTGCCGATCTTCGAAAACGGTTAGCCTACCCAATATTATGCGCATTTGAAAAATGGATCGTCAATTATTATCCCAAAGTCTTGCCAAAAGGAAGAATGGGAAAAGCACTGAGTTATTCATACTCTTTGTTTCATCGCTTAACACGCTACCATTTAGATGGCCGCTACCAAATAGATAATAATTTGGCTGAAAACGCTATACGCCCATTGGCTTTGGGTCGGAAAAATTACTTGTTCTGTGGTAACCACGATGCGGCAGAGAACGCAGCAATAATGTATTCCTTGTTAGGATGTTGTAAAACAAATGATGTGAATCCTCGTAAATGGCTTACTGATGTTCTTACACAGATACCAAAGTATAATAGCGACTACAGCCTAGACTTGGCTGATTTGTTACCTCATAATTGGAAAAAGTCAAAGAAACTTCAATAATTTCTAACCAAACTCCAAATATCTTGGATTTTTCTAAATAATACTCCAAGTACTCGTTAATATAATAGTCGGCTATATGCCCAAGGCAAAATTACCCTTTACACAACAAATAAGCAATACGTGTAAGGCCATTTGCTTACACTTGAATCACTTCCAATTGTAACAGACTCTATTTTTGAATATGAAGAAGATACTTTAAATGGCGAAACCTTTTTCTATTGTGTGGAAATAATGCCTCAATTTAGAAATGGAGACAGAGACGTTATAAAATTTATCCTTGAAAATACAGAATATCCAGAAACGGCAATAGAAGATAGTGTTGAAGGACGTGTTTTCCTTCATTTTACTATAAACGAAGATGGTTCTGTGTCTAATGTAGAATTAGCAAGAGGGATAAGATATGACTTGGACGAGGAATGTATTAGTGTAATTGAAAGCATGCCAAACTGGAAACCTGGGAAACAAAGAGGAGAATTTGTTAAAGTTCGATATACGATACCATTTAACTTTAAATTAAATGTTGATTCAGAAACTAAAATTGCAATAACTCCTAAAACTAAGAATGAAGATTTTAAAATTGAGTTTAAAGTATATCCAAATCCTGCATCTGAATTTGTTAACATTGAGATTTTGAATAACAACAACGAATTGGAATATCAGCTAATAAATCAGAATGGTCAATTATTGCAAAACGGACTTTTGGAAAATAATACAACTCAATTAAATATATCAGAATTAAAAATTGGTTTTTACTTAATTCGATTGATTTCTAAGGAAAACGGAGTTGTTGAGACCAAAAAGCTGATTAAGAAATAATTAAAAACGCTTGGCAACAATTTGTAAACGTAATGCGAGCAAACGTGCAGTTTGAAAGGGTTGTAGGTTCAAGTAACCCCGCAAATTTAATTTCTTAACAGAAATGAAATTTGTTTTAAAGGCGTTTAAAAATTAAATTCGCTATTTAGTAAATTGATAAGAAAGTGCTATTAATTTCGCACTACGCTTACAATAACGTTAGCCGCAAGCAAAACCGACATCCTTCAAAAACTAGAAATGAGATGAAAGACTTTTGGGAATCAATGTTCAGGGAAGAAAAAACAACATGGGGATTTGAAGCTTCTGATTCTGCAATTTTATCAAAGGACTTCTTTCTTAAAAAGAATGCAAAAGAAATTCTGATACCTGGGATTGGATATGGAAGAAATGCAAAAATATTCTGTGAGCACGGATTAAATGTGACTGGAATAGAAATATCAAAATCGGCAATTGATTTGGCAAAGGAGACAAACGGACTCAATATTAAAATCTATAAAGGTTCGGTAACAGAAATGCCATTTGACACAAAAACATACGATGGGATATTTTGTTACGCTGTTTTAACCCCAATTATGCAAGCATAAATTAAGAAATATTGTAACGCTCTGATTTTAAAGCGTAAATATTAGTTACTACATTCGTATCACTGTCTGAAGGGGAAGCAAGCTCTGCTGGGGAGCAACTTGCCAGCAATAAGACAGTCAACGGAAATATTTTCCTTATTAATTCAGCCGCCTTCTGCGGCTGTTTTGGGTTTTCTTTAGCTATAAGCAACAAAAATATATAGTCCATCAAGTCTGATTTTTAGTATAAAATTCTTTCTTGTAATGATTAGGCGATTTTAACCCTAATCGATGCAAAATCCACTTTTCATTATAACGCTCAATAAAATCTTGAATATCAATTTTTGCTTGATCAATAGTTTCAAATTCCTTTCCTGCAAAAATCTGTTCGTTAAGAGTCCTGTGAAAACGTTCTATAATACCATTACATTCAGGACTCCTAACGAAAGCTGGAGAATATTCTAGCCCTAGAAATTTCACCTCACACTGAAATGCTTTTGAATCATACTGACTACCATGATCGGCTCTCAATGCTAGTCCTAGTTTTTCACAAACATTTTTATCTAATGATCCAAATTCCTTTTTCACAGCAACTCTTAAGGGTTCCATTGCTGCTGAACTATCGAACTTGGTTGTGAGGTGAAAACTTTTTATTTCATCGTTAAAATGATCAATTACACCCATAAACCAGCATTTGCCATCTTGCCTTGTTCTAAACTCCTTGCCATCAGTAGCCCACATTTGATTAGGTACTTGCGTTTTTATTGTTCCATCATGAATACGAGTTGAGCCATCTTGTTGTCGCCCTAAAAACAATAAGTTTTCTTGTTTCATTATTTTATAAATACGATTCTTACCCGCTCGAACTCCCTTGCTCTTTAATCTGGCATGTATTTTCTGATAGCCTTCTCCATAAAATTCAGGATGAAGTAAGTATTCCTTAATATGCTTCAATAATTCAACGTCATTTACTATAGGAACTGGTCCTGGACGTTGTCTGTTTGCTTCACATTTCCTAGGACGGAAATCGTACCAGGCGGCTGAACTTAAACCAGCAACTTTAAGAATCGAACGAAGAGGATAGTGTTTTCCTGTAAATTCACTAGTCTTGCCTTTCATATGTTTTATATATTCTCTGGGGTTTTTCCATATGGTCTCATCTTTTTTTTAAGCAGCTCAATTTCTATTTGCTGACGTCCGATAATTCTTTCTAGTTCGGACTCTCTATTGGGCTTTTTTGTTACTTGTTTGAAACCTGATTCTCCATGAGATAGAAAGGTTTCTTTCCACGAATTAACCTCATGAACGCCTACTTTTAAAATTCTACTCAACTCTTCAATACTATCGCCACGTAAAAGTGATAACACAGTTTCCACTTT
>JAQIBR010000107.1 GCA_027858955.1 Bacteroidales bacterium | reverse complement strand
AAAATGAGTTACAGAAATTTAGAGATTTGGGAAAGGTCAAGAGCACTAAGTGTAGCTATTCATAAAATGACATTGAAAGAACTTCCTAGATTTGAAATGTTTGAAGTTGGAAGTCAGATACGAAGGTCTTCCAAATCAGTCAGGTCTAATATTGTAGAGGGATATGGCAGAAGAAAATATGTTTTGGAATATATCCGTTTCCTAATTTTTTCAATTGCATCAAACGACGAAACTATTGATCATTTGGAAACGCTTTTTGAAACAGAATCCTTAAAAAACAAGATTTTGTATGATGAATTACATGAACAAATTGAAACTCTAGGAAAAAAACTTAATCTTTTCATCCAAGCAATTGAACGCAGTAAAATAAACTAGTTACTAGCAACCAGCAACCAGCAACCAGCAACCAGCAACAAAATATAAGTGTAAAACAAAAAACATAAAAAATGTCACGAAAAGTTAAATCAGGTTTGATTCAAATGTCGATTCCGATTTCGGAGGGAGAAGGCACAATAGCGGAAATAAAAGAAGCAATGCTTCAAAAACATATTCCTTATATCGAAAATGCAGGCAAACAAGGTGTACAAATTCTGTGCTTGCAGGAAATTTTTAATGGTCCATATTTTTGTCCCGGTCAAAATGGCGATTGGTATACCGCTGCAGAGTCAATTCCAGGCAAAACAACAGAAATAATGCAAGAATTGGCAAAAAAACACAATATGGTTATTGTTGTCCCGATATATGAGAAAGATATGCCAGGAGTATTCTATAATACAGCAGTAGTTATAGATGCCGACGGTACAATTTTAGGAAAATATAGAAAAAATCATATTCCACATGTTGCTCCAGGATTCTACGAAAAATTCTTCTTTAAGCCAGGAGATATGGGTTATCCTGTTTTTCAAACTAAATATGCAAAAGTAGGTGTTTACATTTGCTACGATCGCCATTTTCCGGAAGGCGCAAGAGAATTGGGCTTGAATGGTGCTGAAATTGTTTATAATCCTTCTGCTACAGTTGCAGGACTTTCGCAATATTTATGGAAGTTGGAACAACCTGCTCATGCAGCTGCTAACGGATATTTTATGGGTTGTATTAACAGAGTTGGAGTTGAAAAGCCTTGGAATATTGGCAAATTTTATGGTTCATCTTATTTTGTTGATCCACGCGGACAAATATTTTCTCAAGCATCAGAAGATAATGATGAACTATTAGTTGCTGAATTTGATTTAGATATGATTGATGTAGTAAGATCTGTTTGGCAATTTTATCGCGACAGAAGACCCGAAACTTATAGGAAAACCGTTGAGTTTTAATGTATAATGAAAAATAGAAATAATGAAAATTGCTATAAATAAAAAGTAACTAATCAGTATGGATAAAATTGAGTAAATCAATAAAATAATTTACCGCAAAGTACACCAAGAAAATGCGCCAAGAACCGCAAAGTACGGAATATCAATAATAATTGGCTTTGCGCTCTTTGCGTATTTCATTGCGCCCTTTGCGTTTAAAATTATAAACATCTAATTATTAGTAATATTTATAAATTAGACATATTATTTACAATGAAATTTATCAATTATCTGAAATAAAAACGCTAAATAAATTATGGATATAGAGAAAAATTTTGCGCAAATAAAACCTCTTATGAACAGCTCAGAGGCTTATTACGAAAGCTCTCGCTGCTTGTTTTGCTACGATGCGCCTTGCACAATTGCATGTCCTACAGCTATTGATATACCGTTATTTATCAGACAAATAAACAGCGAAAATATAATTGGGGCCGCCAAAACCATTTACGAATCTAATTATTTGGGAAATACTTGCGGAAAAGTTTGTCCTACAGAGGTTCTTTGCGAAGGAGCCTGTGTTTTTAATAAATTAAATATTCCGGCTATCGATATTGGCAGACTTCAAAATTATGCTACTAACAATGCAATTTTAACAAAGCTAAATTTAGTTGAAATTCCTGATTCAATTGGAAAATCAATTGCCATTATCGGTGCTGGCCCGGCAGGAATTTCTTGTGCATGTCAATTAAGATCAGAAGGATACAAAGTCGATATTTTTGAAGCAAGAAATAATCCTTCGGGCTTAGCTTTGCATGGCGTTGCTCCTTATAAAATAACCAACGAAGAAGTTCTAATGGAAGTTGAGTTTTTGCGAGAACAATTTGGCTTTAATGTTTTTTATAATCAACGCGTTGAAAATAAAGAAGATATGGAATATTTAGAATCTAAATATGGCGCAATTTTTCTTGGTATTGGATTAGGCGGTTCAACAGCAATAAAAATCAGAGGTGAGAATAAACAAAATTGTTTTGGAGCAACAGAATTTATTGAACAAATTAAAATTGAACCAATTGTAGAGCCTTTTGCTAAAAAAGTAATTGTACTCGGCGGCGGCAATACGGCAATGGATGTGGCAACAGAATCCGCAAAACTTGGTGCTGAAAAAGTTATATTAGCTTATCGCAGAACTAAAAGCGAAATGAAGGCTTATTATTTTGAATATGATTTGACAAAAGATGCTGGAGCTGAGAGCGTTTTTAATGTTGCTCCTATCGAAATAGTCGGTAAAAATTCAGCTGAAGGAGTTAAGTTTATCAGAACTGAAACTATTGATGGAAAATTAGAATATATTTCCAGCAGTGAATTTGTAATAGCTTGTGATTTAGTAGTTAAAGCAACAGGACAAGTAAAACAAACATCTATGCTAACTAATATTTCCGGACTTAAAATTGATAAATCAGGGCAAATTTCTGTAAATCTAAGTAGTGGCCAAACATCTAATCCTAAGTATTTTGCAGGAGGCGATGTGGTGAATGGAGGAAAAGAAGTAGTAAATGCTGTATTCGAAGGAAAAATTGCTGGAAAAGGAATACATGAATTTTTATGTAAATAATGGAGAATGGAAAATGAACAATTAATAATGGACAATAGAGAATTGATAATGGGTAAGCTTTTCAACCACTCAACCACTCAACCACTCAACCACTCAACTTCTCCTAATATAAATAAGTAGTAAACAAATAAAGAATACTATGGCTAATCTAAATATAAATTTTGCTGGCATTAAATCACCAAATCCATTTTGGCTGGCTTCCGGTCCACCAACAAATTCCGGGTATCAAATTATGAAAGCATTTGATCAAGGCTGGGGTGGTGCTGTCTGGAAAACGCTCGGAGTTCCTGTGGTGAATGTTTCGAGTAGGTACGGTGCCATTAATCACCGTGGAAACAAAATGGTTGGTCTTAATAATATTGAGCTCATAACCGATCGTCGTTTAAGCGATAATCTTCGCGAAATGGAAGAGGTTAAAAAGCATTTTCCTGACCATGCTGTAATTGCTTCTTTGATGGTTCAAAGCAAAACAGAATGGCATCAAATAGTAAAAGATGTTCAAAATGCAGGAGCAGATGGAATTGAATTAAATTTTGGCTGTCCACATGGAATGTGTGAAAGAGGAATGGGATCTGCAGTTGGACAAGAGCCAGAAGTATTAGAGCTACTTACAGGTTGGGTAATGGATGTTGCAAAAGTGCCTGTAATTGTGAAGCTCACACCCAATATTTCAGATATTACCGTACCTGCTCAAGCTGCTCGACGTGCAGGTGCAGATGCAATATCCTTAATCAATACTATTCAAAGTTTAATTGGAATTGATATAGATAAGTTTATTGCTTATCCAGTTGTTGAAAATCACAGCACTAATGGTGGCTATTGCGGACCTGCCGTAAAACCGATAGCGCTAAATATGGTGAAAAATTGCGCTCAAAATCCTTATGTTCAATTACCTATTTCAGGCATTGGCGGAATAGAAAATTGGCGCGATGCTGTTGAATTTATATTGCTAGGATCAACATCCGTACAAATTTGCACTGCTGTAATGCACTATGGTTTTGGAATAATTCGTGAATTAACTGCTGGTCTTGAACAATATATGGATTCACATGGATTTGCCACTATTGACCAGTTTGTGGGTAAAGCTTTGCCAAATATAAAAGACTGGGCAGATTTAAATCTAAAATACAGTGTCAAAGCAAGTATTGACGAAGACAAATGTATTGGTTGTCAATTATGTTATACTGCTTGCGAAGATGGAGCCCATCAGGCTATTGATTTGAATGATGATAAAAGCATTAGAATACCTAAAATTAATGAAGAAAACTGTGTAGGCTGCAATTTATGTTCATTAATTTGTCCTGTAGAGAATTGTATTACAATGGTTCGGAAAGATGATGGTAAGCAACATATTACATGGAAACAACGTACCGAAGCTGACAATATTCCTCTTATATTTGATGATGAATTAGCCGGTGGACTATCGCATGCAGTTCGGAAACCAATAGATGCTTTAAAAAAATGAGATTGTTCTGACTTGTTGCAATTAGCTTCAAATCAGCATTATAATATACTTAAAATGAAAAAATTATGATTGGTGATGAACTAAAATCTGAAGGCAAATGCATGTTTTGCGAACAATTATTTTCTCAAAAAGAAATTAAGAAGCATCTTGCAAAGCATCTGGCTGAGTTAGAAAAAACAGATACTGTTGGAAAAACACAAACATACTGCCATATTGAAGTAACAGCTGGTGAAATGTTTCTATATCTTCTGGTAAAAGGAAATAAAAGGATGGAAGTAATCGATGATTTTCTAATAGGTATTTGGCTTGAATGCTGTGGCCACATGAGTGGTTTTGGTCAGAAAAATATTGAAATTGAAATGGATGAAAAAGTTAAAGACATTTTTGAACCTAAGGTTAAGGTATTTCACGATTATGATTATGGTTCTACTACAAGAGTTTTTTTAACAGGCCTAAAACATTATAATTTGAATATGAAAGATGACATAATACTGCTGTCACGAAACGAACCTTTAAAAATAATGTGCTCCATCTGCAAGAAAAAACCTGCAGTTAATTTGTGCTCGGTATGCTTATGGGAGCAAGATTCAATTTTTTGTGAATCATGTTCAAAAAAACATGAAAAAATTTGCGCTGACTTCGATGAATATAGTAGCATGCCTATCGTTAACTCTCCAAGAATGGGCGTATGCGGTTATACAGGCGGATATATTGATACTGAAAGAGATGGGGTTTATAAAAAAAGTAGTTCTTAAAGGTCATTTCCTTTGAAACAACCCTGATTGAAAATTTGTTTGTAATGCACAACGATAATTTTATAATTTTGTTAAATGACGAGATGAATTGAAGAAAGAAAAAATCATTCAATTACAAAAGTTAGCCGGCAACTAAAGAATAATATATTGATATTGAATAATTTAGCGCTTTATATATTTTTTCTCACTATAGTAAATCAAATGCTCTATGAAAACTAGAAAAGTCAAAATACTCGCTATTGACGACAATATCGTAAATCTTATCTCTATAAAAGAGTTGATTAGAGAAACTTTTCCGGAAGCAGTCTTTTTTTCTGAAACTAGTGGCGAAAAAGGAATTGAGTTGGCATCTATTGAATATCCTGATGTTATCTTACTCGACATATTAATGCCTGAGATGGATGGCTTTGAAGTATGTACTAAGTTAAAATCAGACAAAATATTAAGCGATATACCTATAGTATTTATTACATCACTTGGTGGTGATAAAGAAAGCAGAATGCGTGCACTCGAATGTGGAGGAGAGGCTTTTCTTTCAAAACCAGTCGATCAAATTGAACTAATAGCTCAGATTAGAGCAATGGTGAAAATTAAGAATGCCAACTTAGTAAAACGCAACGAAAAGAAGCACCTTGAAAAATTAGTGGATAAGCGCACCCGAGAATTAAAAAAGGAATTGGGCATTCATGCAATAACTGAAGCTGAACTGCGCGAAAAGGAGGTCCAATATCGTAACCTTGCAGATTCAGGTATGGCACTAATTTGGACATCTGGATATGATAAATTACGCAATTATTTCAACGAGCCCTGGTTAAAATTTACAGGAAAGACATCAGTAACTGAATTGTACACCGAATGGGAAAAAAGCATCCATCCTGATGATTTTGAAAATCGCCGTCAAGTATATGAAACTGCTTTTGATAAACGTGAAAAATTTGATTTAGAATACCGCATGCGAAATGCAGTCGGGGAATACATTTGGATTAGGGATTTAGGAACACCAAATTATAATAGAAAAGGAAAATTCATTGGATATATTGGGCATTGTTTTGACATATCTGAGCAAAAAAAGACTGAATTGGCAATAATTAAAGCAAAAGAAAAAGCCGAAGAAAGCGACCGCTTAAAATCAGCTTTTCTTGCTAATATGAGTCATGAGATTCGTACCCCAATGAATAGTATTCTTGGATTTGCAGGATTGCTTAAAGACTCCGATAATACTATAGAAGAACATGAACTGTTTATTGACACAATTGAGAAAAGTGGTGCTCGTATGCTATTCATGATCAATGATATAATCGATATTTCAAAAATAGAATCCGGTCAAATGGACATTTCTATTTCAGCAACGAATATTAATGAACAAATTGAAGAAGTTCATACTTTCTTAGCTAATAATGCCACAGAAAAAGGTCTTGAGATATATTTTTATAATACACTGAATGATAAAGATGCAATAATTGAAACAGACAATGAGAAATTATATTCCATTCTTACTAATCTTGTTAAAAACGCCATCAAATTTACACGGAAAGGTGTTATAGAATTTGGTTATAAATTAAAGGATAATTATTTGGAATTTTTTGTGAAAGATACGGGTGTGGGTATCAGTCAAGAGCAGAAGAAAATAATTTTTAAGCGGTTCAGACAGGGCAGCGAATCATTCTCTCGTAATTTTGAGGGATCAGGTTTAGGTTTAACAATATCTAAAGCTTACGTAGAAATGCTTGGAGGAAAAATTTGGGTGGAAAGTGATCCCGATGGTATATCGCATTGGCGTCAACTTAAGAAGCAAGTTTATACATATTTGCAATAGCGTTATTTCTGTCATTTCTTGATTCATAGGTGCAGAAGTATTGAATTTGTTCAAGTAATCTGTTTAATC
>JAQIBR010000094.1 GCA_027858955.1 Bacteroidales bacterium | reverse complement strand
TGTTCAACAAGTTCGTACATGCTGATAGTCTTATCTTCATTTTGCATATCAATTTTTTGCAGCAAAACTAACCAGTCAATTTAAGTCTGACAAGATGGGTTGGTCGGATGGATACTTTACATCTGGAAGAAAGTGAACTAATTTCTAAGCCCTATAATTTTATTCATCGATTAGTATTAAACTCTTACCGTTCTTTAATTCCTTTAGAATCAGAACTAATGATCTTTCCATTTTCCATTAAGAAAGGAGCAAATATTTATGGAATTATTTTTGGATCAAAGCACATTAGAGGGGTCGAGAAATTTTTAAATATTGCTTGGGATAAAAATAAAATAAATGGTGAGGCGGATTATGATATTGATGATGATGAGACGAAAGCTCAACTTTTATTAAACTTTGATAGCCCAGAGAAATCAAAACAACCCACTAAAATTGAAGCATTCCAATACGAGTTAGAGAAATTCCTAAAACGAAAGAAGGTAGTTAATAACAGAGACATATACTATTTTACATTTGCACATGGTCATATTGCTAGACACACCAGAGAAAAGTTAAAAGAACTAAAAAACAGAAACTTAATAAACTATAAAGGAGCATCAAAGATTTCATGGGAATCTATACACAAAAACGATTTAGTAACTTTCAGGTGGTTTTAGAATTAATGGGTAAATTCTTAATGTATCTTTGCAATATGAGAACCACGAAAATAGAATGGACAGAACAAACTTGGAATCCTTCAGTAGGCTGCCATAAAGTAAGTTCAGGCTGTAAAAACTGTTATGCTGAAACCATGGCGAACCGATTAAAAGCAATGGGTACAAAAGGGTATGAAAACGGATTTGGATTTTCATTAATGCCTGAGCGTCTTGAACAACCTCTGAAAATTAAAAAACCAACCAAGTTTTTTGTAAACTCTATGAGTGATCTTTTTCATGAGCAGATGCCTTTTGAATATCTTGATGCAATTTTTGAAGTAATAGAAAATACACCACGACATACTTATCAAGTTTTGACAAAAAGAGAAAAGATTATGTCAGAATATTTAAAAAACAAAGATTTACCAAAAAATGTATGGTTAGGAGTTACCGTAGAATCAAGAATAACCAAATATAGAATAGATTATCTTCGAAAAATAAATGCTTCTATTAGATTTCTTTCAATTGAACCTTTATTAGATGATGTTGGAGAACTTGATTTGAGGGATATTCACTGGGTAATTGTAGGTGGCGAAAGTGGTATTAAAGCAAGACCAATGAGTAGTGCCTGGCCTATGAATATCAAAAAACAGTGTGAACAACAAGAAGTAGCTTTTTTCTTTAAGCAATGGGGTACTTGGGGTGCTGATGGTGTAAGGAGAAATAAAAAAATAAATGGTCGTGAACTTGATGGCCGAGTTTACAATGAATACCCTGAACTTATTAAAGAATATTTCAAATAATTCCGAACAATTTTCATTTATTTTCTATCTACAAAACGTTTCTTTTTACTTTTGTCATCATGAAAAAAACACTTTCCAATTATCATACTCACAACTATTATTGCGATGGCAAAGAATCCCCTGAAGTTTATGTAAAAAAAGCAATCGATCTTGGCTTTAATGCTTTGGGCTTTTCTAGCCATGCTCCGGTTCTTTTCGAAAATGAATTTTCTATACTGCCGGAAAAATTAGGCGATTATTGTGCTGAAATAGATGTACTAAAACAAAAATATAGCGAACAAATTGAACTGTTTTTAGCCTTAGAAGCGGATTATATTCCAAATAAAACTCATGATTTTTCTTATTTCAGGAAAAAGTGTAAACTCGATTATATAATCGGTTCAATTCATATGATTACTAATCCTGAAAATGGTCTGATATGGTTTATTGATGGGGGAAAACAAGAAAGATGGGATAATGGTTTAAAAGAAGTTTTTGGAGGAGATATTAAGGCCGGAGTTACTGCTTTTTACCATCAAACAAATCAAATGATAGAAAGGCAAAAACCTGAAATATTAGGTCATTTCGATAAAATAAAAATGCACAATAAAAATCGTTTTTTCTCTCAAGAAGATTCTTGGTATCAAAATATGATACAAGAAAGTCTTCAGCTCATAAAGGAAAAGGATGTTGTGATGGAAATTAATACGCGAGGGATTTACAAAGGTCGTTTCGATGAGCTTTTCCCTAGTGTTGCAGTTTTCCAAAAAGCACATGAAATGGGAATCCCGTTAATGTTAAATACCGATGCTCATCACCCAGATGAACTTTTAGGTTATTATTCCGAGGCGGCAGAAATAATTAAAATGGCAGGAATTAGAGAGTTATGGCATTTCTCTAAAAATGGGTGGTTCTCAATGCAAATTAATTAATTCTACTTTCAATTTGTTTTTTGCAAGGATAAAACTACCATTTATTCCCCTGATTATTACTATTTTCGCAGCTTGAATTTTGAAAGAATAAAAGCTGAAAATGGAATATAATTATAACGAGATTGAAAAAAAGTGGCGCGCTTACTGGGCTGAAAATAAAACATTTAAAGTAGAGATTGATCATAGCAAACCCAAATTTTATGTTTTGGATATGTTCCCTTATCCTTCAGGAGCAGGCTTGCATGTCGGTCATCCACTTGGTTATATTGCCTCCGATATTTTTTCTCGTTACAAACGAAACAAAGGATTTAATGTTTTGCATCCAATGGGATTTGATGCTTATGGCCTTCCAGCTGAGCAATATGCCATTCAAACCGGAACACATCCTGCAATAACAACCGAAATAAACATTGCGCGATATCGTGAACAGCTCGATCAGATTGGATTTTCATTCGATTGGGATCGCGAAGTGCGTACTTCAGATCCTAAATATTATAAGTGGACTCAATGGACATTTATCCAACTTTTCAATTCATGGTTTAATAATGAAACAAAAAAATCTGCAAGTATAAGCGAGCTGATCGCATACTTTGAAATTAACGGAAATAATAACCTAAATGCAGCTAATTCTTGCGAAAAAGATTTTAATGCGAATGATTGGAAAGCATTTTCGCGCAAAGAACAACAAGATATTTTAATGGCTTTCCGTTTAGCTTATTTAGCTGATATAGACGTAAATTGGTGTCCTGCTTTAGGAACTGTTTTAGCTAACGATGAAATAAAAGATGGCTTATCAGAACGTGGTGGTCATCCAATAGAGAAGCGTAAAATGAAACAATGGTCATTGCGAATTTCTGCTTATGCTCAACGATTATTAGATGGCCTAAATAATTTGGAGTGGACGGATTCTTTAAAAGAAACACAACGTAACTGGATTGGCCGTTCCGAAGGAGCTTCGGTGAATTTTAAAATAAAAGGGCACAATGAGGTTTTAGAAGTTTTTACTACAAGACCAGATACTCTTTTCGGAGCCACTTTTATGGTGATTGCTCCAGAGCACGAATATTTGAAGAAGATAACATCTGCAGAGCAAAAATCAGAAATAGAAGAATATGTTACTTGGGCTAAAAATCGTTCGGAACGTGAGCGTATGTCTGAAGTAAAAAATATTAGCGGAAAATTTACGGGTGGCTACGGCATCAATCCTTTAACAGGTGAAGAAATTCCAATCTGGACAGCTGATTATGTGTTGAGTGGTTATGGAACAGGAGCCATTATGTCGGTGCCGGGTCACGATAGCCGTGATTTTGCTTTTGCACGTCATTTCAATTTGCCAATCATTCAGGTGGTTGGACAAGCTAGTGAAAAAACGATTCCTACAGAAGAATGGGAAGATTCCTACGATGCTAAAGAAGGGATTATGGTAAATTCTGGTTTTATCAATGGCATGGATGTTAAGGAAGCAATTACCACTACCATAAAGCGTCTCGAAGAAATGAACATAGGTTATGGTACAATCAATTATCGTTTACGCGATGCCATATTCAGTCGCCAGCGTTATTGGGGAGAACCATTTCCTGTCTATTTTAAAAATGGGATTGCTGAGGTTTTTGATGAAAAAGATTTGCCTTTAGCGTTACCCAAAGTTGATAAATATTTACCCACCGAAAGTGGTGAACCACCATTGGCAAGAGCGGAAAACTGGAAAACAAAAGATGGTTATCCTATAGAAACCAGTACAATGCCAGGTTTTGCAGGGTCAAGCGCATATTATTATCGCTATATGGATCCGCATAACGAGCAGGAATATTTCTCCAAAGAAGCCAATACTTATTGGGAAAATGTAGATTTATATATGGGTGGTGATGAGCATGCAACTGGCCACCTTATGTATGCTCGTTTTTGGAGTATGTTTCTATACGATTTAGGACTTACGGTTAAAGAAGAGCCTTTCAAGAAACTGATTAATCAGGGAAAAATACAAGGAAGAAGCAGTTTTGTTTACCGTGTAAATCATGAAAAATATGCTGAATACTTGCTTTGGGAATTTATTAAAAAACAAGGATTAACCGAAGATTTTGAAAGAGAATATCGTGATGGGAATCGTAAATTTGATTTCTATAATAAGAAGGAAAATCTGATTATCGAGATTAAGAGTCAAGCCAAATTAGAAAAGCTAGAATCTTATTATTTTGATTATATTAAGGATACCAATAAGAAATTATTGCTCATTCCAATTGCCGATATTTTAGAGTTTGATGAAGAATTGGCACTAGAAACTAAAAACGCTTTATTAAATAAAAACGAGGGGCTAGTATTTTATAATCGCGAAGTGCGTGAACTTAAGCCTTTGTTTGTTTCTAAGGGCTTGAAAGATCGTCAACTTTTTTCTACACCTATCCATGTGGATATCGATATTGTTCATAATGATATATTAGATATTGAAGCATTTAAAAACTGGCGCGAAGAATATGCCAACGGTGAATTCATTTTAGAAGATGGAAAATACCATTGTGGTTGGGAAGTAGAGAAAATGTCTAAATCCAAGTACAATGTTCAAAATCCCGATGCTTTGATTGAAAAATACGGCGCAGATACTTTCCGTTTATACGAAATGTTTCTTGGCCCGATAGAAAATCACAAACCCTGGGATACTAATGGTATTGAGGGAGTTTTTCGTTTTATGAAAAAATTCTGGAAGCTTTATCATCCAACCGAAGCTTTCGAATTGAGTGAAGAAGAACCTACAAAAGAAGAGCTTAAAATTTTGCATCAAACAATTAAAAAAGTGCAAGACGATATTGAGCGCTTTTCCTTTAATACCACAGTAAGTCAATTTATGATTTGCACTAACCAACTGACTGATTTAAAATGCAATGAAAAAGCAATACTTGAGCCATTAACGATTTTGATTTCTTCATTCGCTCCACATCTAGCTGAAGAACTTTGGCAAAAAATGGGTCATACCGAAAGCATTGTCAATGCAGAATTCCCAATCTTTGCTGAAGATTATATCAAAGAAAACAATTTTGAATATCCAGTTTCATTTAATGGAAAAATGCGTTTTAAGATAGAGTTGCCTGTAAATATGGATAAAGCAGAAGTTGAGCAAGCTGTACTTGCTTCTCCCGAAGCTGAGAAATGGTTGCATGGAAATCCACCAAAGAAAGTTATTGTTGTGCCAAATCGCATTGTAAACGTGGTGATATAGTGGTGAAAAAGCTTTCGTCCAAATATTGGGACAATAAATACGAAACCAAACAAATTGGCTGGGATATAGGATATATTTTAACTCCATTGAAAGCTTATTTCGATCAACTGATTGACAAGTCAATACGCATTTTATACCGATTAGTCAACTAAATGCCGCATATTTTCACTTCGTTTAATTAGCGGTTTTGTTGATCTATCGGCATCAACTCCCGAAGGTTCGGGATAAATTCAAAATTTGCTATGCGGCATTTTGAACTACAATTGGTATTAATTCCGGGGGCCGGCAATGCCTACGAAGCGGAATATCTTTGGAAACAAGGATTTAAGAATGTTTTTGTGCTAGATTTCTCTAATGCTGCGATGCAAAGTTTTTTATCGCGTTTACCTGATTTTCCTAAATCAAACATCTTGATTGAAGATTTCTTTAAGCATGAAGAGAAATACGATCTGATTATTGAACAAACTTTTTTCACTTCCATATTTCCTTCTCAGCGAAAAGAATATGCAGCAAAAACGGCTGAATTATTAAAGGCTGGGGGCAAATTGACAGGCTTGTTTTTTAATCATCCGTTTAATTTTGAAGGCCCTCCATATAGCGGAACTGTTGAAGAATATCAAGCCTTGTTTTCTCCTTATTATAAATTTGAAATATTTGAAGATGCTTATAATTCAATAAAACCACGAATAGGTAGAGAGTTGTTTTTTGTGTTGGAAAAGCAAGGTGTATAGGAGAAGTCCTTTGAGGTACTTTGTGAAATCCTTGGTGTGACTTTGTGGTAAAGAATAAATAACTGAACCACTCCCGAAGGGATGCCTTTGGCAAAAGAGTACAAAGTTCAGCACTAAGGTACACAAAGGGAAATGGTTGCTTAAATAAATCTTAACCAAATAATGTTGCGGTTTTGCTTAAAATTTCCTGTTGATTATTTTTAATTGATTGATAAACGCCAATATTATTTTTCTTTAAACGAGACCAACGTAAAGCTTTTAGATATTTTTTGAAAGAAACCCAATATCCTCTAGCAAGAATTCCCAAAATTGGCATCGCTACAAAAAAGCCTAAAACAATTGTCCAATCTTTAAAAATAAACCAAACAATTAAAGTTTCAAGGAAGTGAAAAAGCGGCCAAAAAATCATGCTAATTACAAACTTTACACTGCTCTTGAACTGAGGATCTTTCATTTTCAACCCGATATAAATCGATAAACCAAAAGGAATATAATTTAATATCCAACCGATTAAAAATATCGGCGAAGCCAAAACAAGAAGCAATAATTTTCCTAATAAACCAATGTTTGAGCAGGTCTTTTCACGTACAATATTATAACTAAGCTTTTGTTTTTGAATATTATCGCGATAGCGTAAAACCATTTTCTGAAAAGAATCCATTTGCTCTGGATGTTCTTCTTCAAAAATCTCCAAACGACTAATTAACTCTTTATCTGTCTGCAACTTAAAAGGTTGCTCGCTTGATGGAAAACCCATCTTTTCAATCATCTCATTTTTGTATATTTCACGAAGTTCATTGTAAAGATCATAATGTTTTTCGCTTTTAATCTGCACCATAAGTGGTATTAACGATTCGGCAAGCTGTTCTTTTATTTGATTGATCGCAATAGCCGGAGCATTTTTATAAGACTCGTAATAATCAGAAACTGGAATGGGTTTTCCGAAATTGACAAACAATTCTGAGCGAAAATTTTCATAATTGGAATAGTCAATCCCTACCGGAATTACTTGCATATTCAATTGAAAATCATTAGCTTCTTCTGTTTGAAAAGCAATTCTAGCAAAGCCTTTTTTGAGATCACGTAAACGACGTTTGTCACCATGATTGCCTTCGGGCATAATTACAAGTCCAATCTTGTTTTTTATAACATCAATGGTTTTTTGGAATATTTTATCATTTTTCTTTACTTCGCTAAAGCCATCTTTAATTCTAAAAATAGGGAGCATTCGCAAAAAATATAAAATTGCTCCAATAAAAGGCTTTTTGTAAATATCAGACCGAGCCATAAAAACCATACGGCTCTTTGCGGTA
The DNA here is from genome assembly GCA_027858955.1 of Bacteroidales bacterium. Taxonomy (GTDB): domain Bacteria; phylum Bacteroidota; class Bacteroidia; order Bacteroidales; family UBA12170; genus UBA12170. Next base: position 15,494 of record JAQIBR010000094.1, on the reverse strand, counting down.
AACAAAAAAACAAGCGCATCCATCAAAGCATTTTGATGATTTCCAGTAAAAATCAGATGTGCATTTTCAGGAATTTGATCTCGGTTTTGAATGACAATACGTTGATAAAAAACATGGTTATGCCAAAACGCAACAAAATGCTTTAGGAATAAATAAGGATAAGATTTTTTGTCTATTCTATTGATACCCATTTATATACTCTTAATTATAGCTAAGGTTTTTTTCGAAATAAAGGCTCCAAGTTGAGTAAATCCGCCCGACCAATAAGCAGCTAAACCAAAGCCACTTACCATATGCCAAATTCCCCACCAAGCTGCAATAATAGCCATTCCGCCTAATTCCATTTCAGGTGGAAAGATTTTTGGATTGAAGATTAAAATTAAGGCTAATCCTGAGTTCTGAATACCAGTTTCTATGGCAAGAGTTCTGCGATCTTGAAGCGGACGCTTAAATATCTTTCCTAAAAAATAACCGGCACTTAAAGCCATTGCATTGTGTATAAGAACGATAAAGAAAATAAACTTAATAACAGGCAGAAAATGTTGGATATTATTTTTAAAAGCCAAAATGATTACCAGCATAAAGATAACTATAGAAATGCGCTTTATTGGTTTTAAAATTTTAGCAGTTAGAACCGGAAATTTAGAGTTAACAAAAACCCCAAGCATTAGAGGTATCCCTAAAATAATAAATACCGTTTGAAACATCTGATAGGCATTAATTTCGAGAGGGCGAACTAAAGTAGAAGCGTCATGCGAATAAACATTAATAGCCATTTTCCCCCAAAAAGCAAAGTTTAATGGTGTGAAAATAATAGCACTCAAAGTTGCAAATGCAGTTAAGCTAACCGATAAAGCCAAATTTGCTTTTGACAAACTGGAGATAAAATTAGAAATATTTCCTCCAGGAGCGGAGGCGACTAATATCATTCCCAAGGCCATGGTTGGCGACAAATAATCTTTTAAAGCTATAACCAGTAGAAAGGTAAGAGCTGGAAGGACAATAAATTGAGAAAAAACTCCAATTAGTGGTGATCGAGGGTTTCTTACTAAAGCTTTAAAATGGTCTAATTTTATTTCTAAAGCTACGCCAAACATCACAACAGCAATTGCTATATTTAAAGAATGAAGAGCTGCAGGACTAAAGTTTAAACGAATGTGATCGAGTGCTTCTAAAGATTCGTACATAACATTGATTTTTGGCAATAATAGGAATTTTTTTCGAATTGAATAATTGGCCTTGATTTTCAGACGGAAAGAAAATTAGAATCGAAAAATAATCACGATCTTTGCAAAAATATTTTTTATGATAACACTCGGCGAATACAACATATTACGCATAGATAGAATATTGGAACAAGGTGCTTATTTGGTGGATGAAGAAAATAACGATGTTTTGTTGCCAAATAAATATATGGTTGAAAATGCCAAAGTAGATGATGAGGTAGAAGTATTTGTTTATAATGATTCGGAAGATAGACTTATTGCCACCAATTTAACTCCTAAATTTACTTTAAACGAGTTTGCATTCCTCCAAGTTATAGATGTTAATCGCTTTGGTGCTTTTCTTGATTGGGGCTTGGAAAAAGATATTATGGTACCTTTTAGCGAACAAAACCAAAGAATGGAAATTGATCGTTGGTATGTTATTCGCCTTTTATTGGATGAGAAAACTAACAGATTAGTAGCTTCCAATAAACTAAATAAGTTTATTGAAACAGATTTCATAAGTGTAGAAGTTGGAGAAGAAGTAGATTTATTAGTTATTGAAAGATCAGATTTGGGTTATACGCTTATTATCAATAATGTGCATAAAGGTTTGGCATTTGCCAATGAGACTTTTCGTGAGTTAAATGTTGGAGAAACACTTACTGGCTATGTTAAAAATATTCGCGAAGATGGTAAAATTGATATTAGCCTGCAAAAACAAGGTTATCAAAATGTTGAACCTAGTGCTATTCAAATCTTGGAGCTTTTAAAAGAAAATGGTGGTTTTTTGGCTCTAACCGATAAAAGCGAGCCTGAGGCTATTTACTCTCAACTTGAAATGAGCAAAAAAACTTTTAAAAAAGCTATTGGAGGTTTGTATAAAAGTAAGTTAATACGGATTTCGGAGGAGGGCATTTATTTACTGTAAACGTTATATTTATTTTCATCACCACGCAACCTTTTTACCTTTTTCTTCATCATTAAGATATAGAATCATTTAAAATATTTCAACATGAAAATAGTCGTCTTTTTAGTCGCATTATCTCTTTTATCTTGTAAGAAGGAAGATATCCAAAAAGATCCAGTCCCAATCGAAATCTCTGAAAAAGCACAAGAAATTTTGCGTGCCAACAATCAATTTGGTTTTGATATACTGAAAAAATCGTTTGAAGAAAGTGGAGATGATAATTTAATGATTTCACCGCTAAGCATATCGCAAGCATTATCAATGACTTACAATGGAGCCCAAGGCGAGACAAAAACAGCTTTCGAAAATGTGCTGCACTTTGGCGGACAAACAACCCAAGAAGTAAATCAAGCTTCATTAGATCTTACCAATGCACTTTTAGATGTTGATTCCAAAGTAGATATCAATATTGCTAATTCTATTTGGTATAAACAAGGATTTAATGTTGATCAGGATTTTATTAATTCCAATCAAACATATTATAATGCAGAGGTTAGTGCTTTGGATTTTGGAAATCAGGCTAGTAAAGATATCATTAACAATTGGGTAGATGAAAAAACTAATAATAAAATTGAAAAAATAGTAGATAATATCAATCCGGATGATGTGATGTTTTTAATCAATGCCATTTATTTTAAAGGCAGCTGGAAAACTGAGTTTGATTCAAATGATACTGAGAATAAACCTTTTTATTTATCAGATGGTACTTCCAAGAATGTTGAGACAATGCAAATCAAAAATGATTTTTCTGTTTCATATAAAGAAAATTATTCGGCTATTGAGCTTCCTTATGGACAAGGAAATTATTCAATGATGATTTTATTGCCAAATGACGATTCTTCATTAACAGAATTAGTTAGCCAACTCAATGAGCAAAGCTGGAATGATTTGATACAAAATATGAGTATTCCTATTTCAAGACAACTTTGGTTGCCAAAATTTAAGTTCGAATACGAAAACCAATTGAACAACGAACTCACAGACCTTGGATTAGGAATTGCATTTAGCGATTTTGCAGATTTTACGGGCATCAATAAAGAAGGAGGCCTTGCCATCTCTAGGGTTAAACATAAAACCTTTATCGAAGTAAATGAAGAAGGAACCGAGGCCGCTGCTGTTACTTCTGTTGTAGTCGGTGTAACTTCTGCCGGACCAGGAACAAATGTTTTTGCAATCGATCACCCATTTTTATTTGTGATCAAAGAAAAGTATACCAATGCCATTTTGTTTATGGGAACAGTAACAGATCCTGGTCAAACAGCTAAATAATACCGATTAGTCAACTAAATGCCGCATATTTTCACTTCGTTCAATTAGCGGTTTTGTTGATCTATCGGCATTAACTACCGAAGGTTCTTGATAAATTCAAAATTTGCTATGCGGCAATTTGAACTACAATTGGTATAATAGAACACTTGATAGAGTAATAGCTATTAACAACAGATTGCTAAAAGATATTTATTTGTCTTTCCGAAAAGTCTTAAAAATTCTTTAATTTTGAAAGATAGATTTTAAGAAATAGCTAAAATTTCCATGTCAAAATTTTCCACGAATTTATTATTATTGCTTCTTGTTTTCTTTTTGAAAGTAGGTGCTCAAAATCCTATTATAAAACATAAACAAGACAGCATTCTCCGTCCTATAATTTTGGAAAATGGAAAAGCCCAAGTAAAAATGCTAAATCTGTTTACAGACTCAGCAGCACTTGAAAATTTAACTCTAGAGATAAGTCTTCCCAATTTTAAACAAGGACTGAAATTTGTTCAAAACCCTGTTCGTATTGAGATTGAGCGAGAAATAGATGGAAAAATGGAACGGATCGAAATTGCACGTTTTTTTCTTCCCTGGCTTAGTAAAAAATTAGATATTGATCCAGTTTTTGTATTTGATTTAAGTGATTATAGTTCGCTTTTTTCTCAGCCTACTAATTTGTATATCGAAAGTAATAATACAATTCAACATCTTGAATTAAAAGTACATTTCATTTGGAAATATGGACGACCATCTGCAAAAGTTAAACAAATAATTAATCTCTGGCGAAGTGATATTACTGGCTATTCCTATTCCAGCAAATCAAAACCGATTAATCAGCAGATAAAAAACAAGAATATTAAGTTGTCGAAAGACATAAAATATGCATTACTAAAAATTTATTTATCAGGAAGATGTTTGGGAAATCAAATACCAACTGAAGCCGAATGCAGTAAGTTTTATTTTCTAAATATCAACGGAAAAACTGTGGCAAAACGACCTGTTTGGAGCGACGATTGTAGCTTCAATGCTCTTTTTCCTCAAAAAGGCCCCTGGGCCTATTCCCGAGCCAATTGGTGCCCTGGTCAAGCTTTGAGAGTATACGATCATTTTATTTTATTGGGAGGAGATACTACCCTCTCTATTGATTTGAATTTCCAAGAAGCGACCGAGTCAAATCTAACACTAAATAATTATGTGCTTTCGGCTAACCTTATATTGATAGAAGATGCTAATTATGAAAATGATGCAGCAATTGTTGAAATTTTAGCTCCCAATAATGGCATTGTGCATAATCGTTATAATCCTATATGCGGATCGCCAGTTATTCGAGTAAGAAATACTGGAAACGATACTTTGCGCACAGTAGCGATAGAATACGGTTTAGATGATAAAAACGATAATCGTTATCGCTGGCGTGGGGAGCTGGCTTTTATGGAAGAAGAAATTGTATACCTGCCAACGCCAAACTGGTATTTTTACGACCAGAAAAACAAACCTACTGAATTCAGTGTTACGATTAAGGAGGTAAATAATAAGGCGGATGAATACAAAGGAAACAATCAACTTTCAACTGATCTATATCTTGCGCCAGTATATCCTAATAAAATAGATATACAGTTTTCCGCCAGTCAGGCAAGCGAAAACATTATTGAGCTGGTGGATAATATGGGCGTTCCACTTTTTGAAGCTGCAGATTTTATAAATGATTCGGTTTATAACTTTGAGTTGGATTTGTTTCCTGGATGTTACGAATTTATTGTTTACGATCAGCAGGGCAATGGAATTTCTTCCCCAAATGGGGAGAATGGAAAATTGAAAATTATCGATACCAGATCCAAACAAGAGCTAAAAGAATTTGAATCTAATTTTGGATCTGAAATCCGTCAACAATTTATGATACTTAAATAAGACTAATGAACAAAATTTGTGAGCTATTTGGAATCGAATATCCGATAATTCAAGGTGGAATGATATGGTGTAGCGGTTGGGAATTAGCTGCTGCCGTTAGCAATGCTGGAGGTTTAGGTTTAATCGGAGCTGGCTCTATGCATCCCGAAGTTTTACGTTTGCATATTCAAAAAACAAAAGCTTCAACTAAGCATCCTTTTGGTGTAAACATACCTTTGCTTTATCCGCAAATAGAGGATCATATACAGATAATCATAGAAGAAAAAGTTCCTATTGTGTTTACTTCGGCTGGAAATCCGAATAAATACACATCTTATTTAAAAAAGCATGGAATAAAAGTAGCCCACGTTATTGCAAATACCAAATTCGCATTGAAATGTGTAGAAGCTGGAGTAGATGCAATAGTTGCCGAAGGTTTTGAAGCCGGCGGTCACAATGGTTTTGAAGAAACTACTACTATGACACTTGTACCGCTGATTCGGAAAATGGTAGATTTACCTTTGATTGCAGCCGGTGGAATTGGATGTGGAAAATCAATGCTTGCTGCTATGGCACTAGGCGCTGATGGTGTGCAGGTTGGAAGTCGATTTGTAGCATCAGCAGAATCCTCAGCGCATCAAGCGTTTAAACAAAAAGTAATTGAAGCAAAAGAAGGTGACACTGAATTGATCCTGAAGAAAATAGTTCCTGTTCGTTTACTGAAAAATGATTTTTATCAAGAAATGAAAACCCTGGAAAATGAACGGGCTGGTATAAGTATAATTGTTGAGCATCTGGGAAAAGGCAGAGCCAAAAAAGGAATGTTTGAAGGTAATATGACAGAGGGAGAATTGGAAATTGGACAGATAAGTGCAAATATTGATTCTGTTTTAACTGTTGATGAAATTGTTAAGTCAATGGTAAAACAGTACCGCGAACAACTAAAGCGTATGCATCAATTTTAATATTTCTATGTGAAATGAGAATAAATGAGAACATTTATTTAATTTCGCAGACTTGCTTCACTATATTCGTGTGGCTAAGACCAAAAAAAATAATTATTTGAAATGAATATTGTTATTGCAGGCGATGGAGAAGTAGGATCACATTTGGCTCAATTATTAGCTGATGAAAATCATGATATAACAGTAGTAGATCCGCATACAAAAATGCTTGAGATGATAGGCACTCATACTGACGTGCTCACCATTGAGGGAGATTCCACTTCGATAGAAATTTTAGAAAAAGCCAAAGTTAATAAAGCCGACCTTTTGATTGCTGTTTTACACGATGAGAATATAAATCTTATGACCTGTATTCTCGGGAAAAAACTTGGGGCAAAGAAAACCATTGCAAGAATTTCGAATACCGAATTTCTGCAAAGAAAAAACAGAACAATTTTTCAGGATTTAGGTATAGATCAAATGGTATTTCCTGAACGTATTGCTGCCCATGAAATAATCGATTTATTAAAACAAACGGCCGCCACCGAAATTTTTGATTTTTCTGACGGCAAGCTGCAACTATTTTTGATAAGACTCGAAAAATACGCCTGGGTGGTTAATAAAACACTAAATCAGATTGCACAAGAATTTCCGATTCTTAATTTTCGAGCTGTTGCTATTCATCGCGATGCAAAAACAATTATACCAAACGGTAATACTTATTTTCGCGAAAACGATTTAGCCTACGTAATTACAAAGCCTGAAGGCATAAAAATGCTTCTGCAATTGGGAGGAAAACAACCGTTTAAGATTAAAAATATTATGATTATCGGCGGAGGCCGAATAGGAAAGAAAACGGCTCTCAGTTTAGAAAACGATATGAATATCAAATTGCTCGATAAAGACCCCGTTCGTGCCGAACAATTAACTTCTATACTAAATAACACGCTAATAATCAATGCTGATGCTCGCGATATTAATCATCTCGAAGATGAAGGCATTCGCGATATGGATGCATTGATAGCTGTTACTAACAGTTCTGAAACTAATATAATTACTTGCCTGCTCGCACGTAAATTAGGAGTAAAAAGAACTATCGCTTTAGTAGAGAATATCGAATATATCGACATTGCACAAAACATAGGAATCGATACTATCATTAACAAAAAATTGATTACGGCAAGTTATATTAACAGGCATACCATGCAAGGCAGTGTAACGAATGTAAAGTGTTTAAGCGGAATTAATGCCGATGCTATTGAGTTGATTGCTATGGCCGGTTCGCCTGTTACAAAAAACCCGATCAAAAAATTGAAAATGCCCGAAGGAGCAATTATTGGTGGTATTGTTAGTGGAAATAAATCTTTTATTGCAATCGGCGATTTGCAAATACAAGCAAACGATAAGGTAGTTATTTTTTCTATGCCTTACGCTTTACATAAACTAAATCAACTCTTTTTAAGCTAAATATATGCGCTCAGCATTAAATAACCGACTAGTTTTACACATACTTTCATTTCTCTTAATAATTGAGGCGGTAGCTCTATTTTTAAGTGCAGCTTTAGCAGCTATTTACGATTTTGATCAGATTGATCATTTTAGTCTTTTTAAATCCAACGGCGGATTTTGGCCATTGATAATGGGAGCTTCTATTGCCTTTTTTATTGGGATTTTAGGTTGGCACTTTACAAAAAGTGTAAACAAATCTGTATCTAAAAAAGAAGGATATTTAATAGTTGCTTTTAGTTGGGTTGTGATTTCTTTTTTCGGAAGTTTACCTTTTTATTTTAGCGGATATTTCCCTTCTTTTACCGATGCTTTTTTTGAAACTATTTCAGGTTTTACTACAACTGGGGCGTCAATTCTTACGGATATAGAATCATTACCAAAAGGCTTACTCTTTTGGCGAAGCTTTACTCAATGGATTGGTGGAATGGGTATTATCGTACTCTCTTTGGCTATTTTACCTCTTTTGGGAATTGGAGGGATGCAGCTTTTTGCCGCAGAATCGCCAGGCCCTACCTTTGATAAAATTCATCCAAAAGTGAAGGAAATTGCCAAACGACTTTGGGGTATTTATGTACTATTCACTTTATTAGAAGTTGGATTATTAATGGCAGGAAAAATGCCTTTTTTCGATGCTATTTGTCATTCGTTTGCAACTATGGCCACAGGGGGGTTTTCAACACAAAATGATAGTATTGCCAATTACTCATCATATATTCAATACGTTGTCATATTTTTTATGATTCTTGCTGGAACAAATTTTAGCTTGCATTTTTATCTTTTAAACGGTAAGGTAAAACAAGTATGGAAAAATGAAGAATTTCGATTTTATCTTGGGATTATTTTTGTTGCAACTCTAATAATTAGCTTAGGATTGATATATAATTTAGAGCTGAATTCTGAAAAAGCTGTTCGAGATTCATTGTTTCAAGTAGTGTCTATAGCTACAACAACTGGATTTGTAACAACAGATTATCTAGTTTGGCCTTCTGTTTTCTGGCTAATTTTGTTTTTGCTTTTTTTTATTGGAGGTAGTGCTGGATCAACAGGTGGAGGTGTAAAAGTTACAAGGATATTGCTATTAATTAAGAATAGTTTGTTAGAGTTAAAACGTTTAGTTCATCCAAATGCTATTATTCCAGTTCGCTTAAACGCTAAACCTGTTCCTCAAAACATTGTAATTGTTGTCATCTCTTTTTTCTTAATCTATATTTCTATATTTGCTTTAGGAGTTGTTATTTTAGCAGCAATGGGTCTGGATTTTATTTCTGCAATTGGTGTTTCTGCATCATCTCTTGGAAATATTGGTCCTGCATTTGGAAGTGTCGGACCTATTGAAAATTATGCACATTTACCTCATATAGCCAAATGGTTTTCGTCTTTTTTAATGTTGCTGGGAAGATTAGAATTATTTACTATACTAATTATTTTCTCACCAACATTTTGGCGTAAATAGGAGATAAATATTTTCCGAAGTTTATTTTTTCATTCTTTAGTGAGAAATTAGATTTCATTAGATTTGCAGAAAGACTTTCGTCATTATGAAATCCAACTTCTCCAAAAGAAAATATGTAATCATCAGTATTTTTTTGGTTATAGGGTTGGTTTATATTGCCCGTCTATTTTACATTCAGGTTTATGAAGATAAATATATTCTGTCGGCTCAGAATAATGTTGTTAGAAAACAGGTTATTTATCCTTCGCGAGGATTAATATATGATAGAAAAGGTTATGTTTTAGTTGCTAACGATGTTGTATACGATTTATTGATTATTCCCAATCAGCTTAAATCAATCGACACTACCCGCTTTTGCGAACTGCTAAGCATTACAAAGGAACAGTTTCAGGAATTTTACACCAAAGCTCGACAATATTCCCCGTACAAAGCTTCTTTATTTATGGGACAATTGCCCAAAGAGGAGTTTGCTTATTTACAAGAGGTGCTATATGAGTTTCCGGGATTTTTTGTACAAAAACGTACTTTACGTCGTTATCCATTTTCCGTTGCAGCGTTAAATCTAGGAGATGTAGGAGAAGTAAATCGCAGCGATTTACAACGCAATAGTTATTATGCCTTGGGCGATTATATTGGAAAAAACGGTTTAGAGAAATACTATGAGGATGAATTGCGCGGAAAAAAAGGTGCCGAATATATCTTAGTTGATGTTTTTAATCGTGAAAAAGGCAGTTATAAAGATGGGCATTTTGATACATTGGCTATTCAAGGTAAAAATTTATATACTGGGCTTGATCTAGAATTACAAGCTTATGGTGAAAAACTAATGCACAATAAAATTGGAAGCATCGTAGCCATAGAGCCTGCAAGCGGTGAAATACTTAGTCTGGTGTCCAGCCCAACGTTTAATCCAGCGATGTTGGTGGGTCGTAGTCGAGGGGAAAATTTCAATCTTTTAGTTAACGATAGCTTGAAACCTCTTTATAACCGTGCACTAATGGCTACCTATCCACCTGGCTCTACTTTTAAATTAATTAATGCTTTGGTGGGTCTTCAGGAAAATGCTATTAATCCTAAAACTCAATTCTCATGTAATGGACCTGAAACACTTCCAATTAGATGCAGTCATAACCATGACACACCATTATCACTTGTATATGGAATTCAGGAATCTTGTAATCCTTATTTTTGGGAAGCATTTAGGAGTATTTTAAGCAATTCTAAATACAAAAACACACACGAAGCCTATGATGGATGGTTTAAGATAGTGAAGAGCTTTGGTTTAGGCGAAAAATTTAATACAGATCTAATGTATGAAAGCAGTGGAAATCTACCAACTTCCAATTATTACGACGAAGTGTATCGTGGCCGTTGGAATTCAATGACAGTACGCTCGCTTTCTATTGGACAAGGTGAGCTCTTAACAACACCTATCCAGCTAGCTAATATGGTCGCAATTTTAGCCAATCGAGGATTTTATTATCCCCCACATTTGGTTAGAGCAATTGATGAACCTGAAAATCTGACACAATCCGCTTTGACAAAGAATCAAGTTTTAGTAGATAGCATTCATTTTGAAAAAATAATTGAAGGAATGGAAAGGGTAACTCAAATGTACGGAACAGCTTGGAGAGCTTCTCTCGATTCCATTGCTGTATGTGGTAAAACAGGAACAGTGCAAAATCCGCATGGTAAAGATCATAGTGTATTTATTGCTTTTGCACCAAAAGAAAATCCTAAAATTGCAATCGCAGTCGTTGTTGAAAATGCCGGCGATTATGGAGGTACCTGGGCAGCCCCAATTGCAAGTTTGATGATGGAGAATTACTTTTATGGAGAAATTAAGAGGAAGAAAAAGGAAAAACGAATTTTAGAATCCGATCTAATTCTGCACTAATGAGAGGACGAAAAAGCATATTTCATAATATCGATTGGTGGTTAGTAGTTATATACTTATTATTAGTGTCTTTGGGTCTTTTCAGCATTTATTCAGCAGTTTATAATCCAGAGCACCCTTCATTATTTGATTCATCACAACTATATGGCAGCCAGTTTATTTGGATAATAACAGCATTAATTTTAGCACTAGCGATCTTGATGATTGACATGAAGTTTTTTACGTCCTTCTCTTATCTGATTTATGGAGCCAGTATGTTACTTTTGATAGTTGTATTGATTTTTGGACAAGAAGTAGCAGGTTCAAAATCGTGGATTAATTTCGGGAATTTTTCGTTGCAACCATCCGAATTTGCCAAAGTTGCAACTAATTTAGCATTAGCACGTTATTTGAGCAGGCTTAATATAAATTTAAAAAAACCAAAAAATGTAATTATTGCCGGCTTACTTTTAGTTATCCCCTTGGGCTTGGTATTGCTTCAAAATGATACAGGATCGGCAATTGTCTATATAGCATTCATATTGGTTTTATATCGTGAAGGATTCAGTGGAAATTTTTTATTATTAGGATTTATTACTGCAATACTTTTTGTGTTTACTTTAATGGTGGGTAAGTATATTGTCTTGGGTATTATTATAGCTCTAACAATAGTTATATTTCTTTTAGCCCAAAAAGCAAGAAAGAATTTATTTGTGCTTTTTATTATGTTCGCCATTACAACAGCTTTTATATTTTCAGTTGATTATGCTTTTGAAAATGTTTTACAACCACATCAAAAAATACGGATTGAAGTTTTGTTAGGAAAGAAATCGGATTTCCATGGAGCTGGATATAATGTTAATCAATCGCTTATTGCAATTGGCTCAGGAGGCTTTAGTGGTAAAGGATTTTTAAAAGGAACGCAAACCAAATATAAATTTGTTCCTGAACAAAGTACCGACTTTATTTTTTGTACAATAGGTGAGGAGAGGGGTTTTATTGGCAGTAGCTTGGTAGTTATCTTGTTTATGATCTTTTTAATACGTTTGTTGATTGTTGCGGAGCGTCAACGATCGACTTTTAGCAGAATTTATGGTTATGGAGTTGCATCTATTGTGTTTTTTCATATGGCTGTAAACATTGGAATGACCATTGGTTTAGCCCCTGTTATTGGAATTCCGCTTCCATTTATAAGTTATGGGGGAAGCTCGCTTTGGGCATTTACAATTTTGCTTTTTATCTTTATAAAAATGGATTCATACCGATTGGAATTATTGTAAATTTGGCCAATTGTAGTTCAAAATACGGAATCTAAACCTTATCACTTTTCTTTGTAAATGCGCGTTTGTCGTGCAATAGATTCTTTGTGTACTAGCTCAAGAATTTTAATAAGAAATTCTGGGCTTTCAAATTCCTGCGCGAAATAATTTTACAGCATCAATTTTGGTAAGTTCTCGAGCAGTTTGTAGAACTTGTTCCTCCGAGTCAGCACTACAAGGCCCGCATATTATCACAGGCTGATTATCAGTTTTAAGCCAAGAATATAGAGAATCAACTAAGAGTTTGTCTGACATATAACAAAGGTACAACTTTAGCTTTATTTAGTGTTTTAAAATCTAAAAATGAAATTTTAAAACAAACATTTAATTGAAAAGGAAAAAGTGACAAACATGAAATTATTATCTTTATAAAAAACGTACCTTTGTCCGGGATTAGAAAAAATGGAAAAACGTTGGGTAATAAGAGAAAAAGGTGATGAAGATGTTATTAAAAAACTGTCTGAAGAGCTTGATATAAGCGAATATCTTGCGAATTTACTTGCGCAGCGAGGCATTAAAACATTTGAAGAAGCACGTACATTTTTTCGTCCTGACCTAAGCCAATTACACGATCCATTTCTTATGAAAGATATGGATAAAGCGGTAAGCAGAATTCTAAAAGCAATCCGTGAAAAGGAAAACATTTTAGTTTATGGCGATTACGATGTAGATGGCACAACTGCTGTTGCATTAGTATATTCTTTTTTGAAAAAAATTGGAGCTAAGCTCGATTTTTATATCCCTGATCGCTATGCAGAGGGATATGGGATATCTAAACAAGGGATTGATTTTGCAGCAGAAAATAATTTCAAATTGATTATTGCTCTTGATTGTGGTATTAAAGCAATCGATAAAATAGAGTATGCAAAAGCGATGAACTTAGAATTTATTATTGGGGATCATCACCGTCCTGGCGATCAACTTCCAAATGCTGCTGCTGTTTTGGATCCTAAACGCGAAGATTGCCCCTATCCGTATAAAGAATTATCAGGTTGTGGCGTAGGTTTTAAACTTGTACAAGCAATTGCGCAAAGCAAACAAATTCCTTTTAAACAATTGGAAGAATACCTCGATTTGGTTGCAATCAGTATAGCAGCTGATATTGTTCCAATTACCGGCGAAAATAGAGTGTTGGCTCATTTTGGCTTAGACAGAATAAATAGAACTCCCCGTAAAGGAGTGGAGGCAATTTTAAAATATACAAGTGTGCGTAAATCGCGTGCCCGCAATTTGAATAAAGTCCAAAGTGTTTTTGATAAACCGCTGGGAATTAGCGATTTGGTATTTCAATTGGGGCCACGAATTAATGCTGCAGGACGTATTGAAAGCGGAAAAGATTCAGTACGCTTGTTAATTAGCAAGACAACAGAAGAATCTGATGTTATTGCTGACCAAATAAATGATTTGAATACGGAACGGAGAAGCCTTGATAGTAAAACTACAGAAGAAGCTTTAGCTATTATCGAAAGTGATCCCGAACAAAAAAATAAAAAGGCAAATATTGTTTTTAAACCTGATTGGTCGAAAGGCGTAATTGGAATTGTTGCTTCACGTCTTATCGAAAATTATTATAAACCCACTATTGTATTCACTAAATCCAATGGGCTGCTTACGGCATCTTGTCGCTCAGTACATGGTTTTGATATTTACGATGCAATAGAATCGTGTAGTTCATATATGGAGCATTTTGGTGGTCATACATATGCTGCAGGTTTATCGATAAAGCCTGAAAATTTTGATCCTTTTTGTCAATGTTTTGAAAAGTATGTTCAAGAAAATATTAATGAAACATCTCTTGTTCCTCAAATTAAAATTGATGTTGCATTAAATTTAAATGATCTCAATCAAAAATTTTACCGCATTATACAACAACTTGCTCCTTTTGGACCAGGAAATATGTTGCCCGTTTTCCAGGTAAACGAACTCATCGATACTGGAAAATCACGTATTGTTGGTGAAAAACACATAAAGCTTGATGTTGTGCATAAAAATACTTCTGGATATCCTATTTCTGGAATTGCCTTTCAACAAGCCGATAAGTTTAACTTAATAAAATCGGGTAGCGATTATTATAAAAAGGGAAATTCTGAAAAACAAACGGTGTTTAACTTATGTTTTACACTTGAGGAAAACGAATGGAATGGAGTGAAAAATTTGCAGCTAAATGTAAAAGATATTAAAGCTTTTAATGAATAGACTCATCATCAATTTCTGAGTCAATAATGATTTCCTCATTTTCTTGAATGATACTTTGCCCAAGCTTCTTTAGTAAAAAAGAAAAATAGAGCATTCCTCCTCCTATGGCAAACAAAACAAAACCAAAAACCTGAATCAGGAATCCAATTATCAATTCTGGGAAGAAAATTAACAGAATACCTATGATAATGGTTATTATGCCATTGAATTTATGCCAATTTTTACCTTGAATTTCAAGATTAGTAATAAAACTGACTGATATTAGATATACACCTAAAACAATAGCCCATAAGCCGCCCAATATCAATAGAAATTTGATAGAAGCTTCGGGGAAGAACATAACCACGCCTCCAATTACAAGGTTAAATAAGCCTTGAAACAACCAAAAAACCATGTTTTTATTTTCTTTGGCGTAATTAAAAGCCCCAAAAATCAAAACTAAACCAACAAAGGCTATTATTGTTCCAACAACAAAAACCAGGCTTTTTATTGTTTCGATTGGAACAATTATTAAAATCAATCCAAAACCAATGACCAGAATTGCATTAATTAATATTAAAACCCATTTTTTTGAAAGCATTTCCATCTCAAATTATTTTAGCAGTGTTAGTATAAAAATTTAATAAAGCTTCAATATAATAATATGAAGTTGACGAAAGAACAAAAGTATAAATATAAGCGCTATATTTTCAAGAAAAAAATTTGGGCATAAAAAAAGCGATCAAAAGACCGCCTTGAAAATATATAATTTTTGTTTATTGCTTCTAGCTACATTTCAAAACTTGAGTAATTTGAAATTTTGCAGCTGCAACATTAGGTCCTTCTGTTACTTTTTTGTAAGCAGCACAAGCATTAGCAGTATCACGTTTTCCTTCAAAAGC
>JAQIBR010000084.1 GCA_027858955.1 Bacteroidales bacterium | reverse complement strand
ACACTATATACAGATGATGAGCTACCAACACAGAAGGTTAAGAATTATCTTAGAATGCCAAAAATATCTAGTCAAGGTGCTTTTCATGAAAAATCAGAAAAAAATAGGCAAATCAATTCTGGTAGTCCTAGCAAGAAAAGAAAAAAACATAAAAAACCAGAGAAAAGAAGCTCAAGAAAAAGAATCTAAAAATTAGTAACTCCGAAAACAATAAAAAATAAAAAAAGCCACCAAATCACTAAGTCACCAAAACCCACGAAAGGCTTATAATTAGTATCTTATATTTGGTGAAATTTTGTGTTTTTGTGCTTTTTGCCAAAGGCATCCCTTCGGGAGTGGCAAGAGAATATTTCGGGAAGACTCAAAAATATTTCGAAATCTATGAAAACAAAATACATAATTTCAATATTCGTTTTTAATTAGAAATGAAAAAGCGTCTTTTAAATATTCTTTTTTGGTCGATATTGTCAGCTGCATTCATAGGCCCCGGCACTATTACAACCGCCGCAAAAGCAGGAGCCAATTTTCAATTTGATTTACTATGGGCCCTGGTCTTTTCAACAATCGCCTGCTTAGTTTTGCAGGAGGCCGCCGCCCGACTAAGCATAATAAGTAACAAAAGCTTAGGAACTGCAATTGCCCAAACTTTCGGGAATGCAAAAGGAGGATGGATAGTCTTTATTCTTATTATCGGTGCCATAATTATAGGTTCGGCGGCTTATCAAACAGGTAACCTTTTAGGTGCCAGCGAAGGAATTCTGCTCATTGGTAGTATCAGCACTTGGCAAGTGATTTTAGCACTAGGAATTCTAGCAGGAATTGCTTTGTTATTTCCAAGCTTGCAAATATTAGCTCGAACTCTTGGGTTTTTAGTTGTATTGATGGGCTTTGCTTTTATTACTACGGCTATTTTAATTAAACCTGATATTTCTGCAATAGCTGCAGGAAGCTTTATTCCTCAAATGCCCGAAGGTTCAGGACTTCTAATTCTAGGTTTAATAGGAACTACCGTTGTTCCTTACAATATTTTCCTGGGCTCCGGACTAACTGATAAAACTCAATCTATAAAGGAGATGAGATTTGGAATTTCAGTCGCCATAATACTTGGAGGATTGACATCAATGGCTGTTCTGATAGTAGGAAGTTCGATAAACGGCGAATTCACCTTTGCTGCCTTAGGTCAAACACTGGGAAACAAACTAGGCCCTTGGGCAGTATGGTTTTTCGGATTTGGATTATTTGCTGCAGGATTTTCATCAAGCATAACAGCTCCCTTGGCTTCAGCAATTACAGCACGAGATCTGTTTCAACATAAAAACCAAAAAAAATGGTCACAAAACGGAATATATTTTAAAGCAATTTGGGGAATCGTTTTAGTTACAGGATTGGCATTCGGACTGGCTGGATTCAAACCCATTCCTGCAATTATTGCAGCTCAGGCACTCAATGGATTGATACTTCCTTTTATTAGTATTTTCTTATGGTTTGCTATTAATAATTCAAAGCTTATGGGTGAAAATAAGAATTCAATGCTTCAAAATATTCTATTTGGAAGTATTGTTTGGGTTAGTCTGGTTTTGGGTTTATGGAATGTTTTAAAAGCAAGTTTAGGTTTTTTCAATCAAAGTTTACCGGATTCACCATTCATTTTTTACAGCCTTTTTTCTATCACTTTTTTGATTACGCTTTTTGTATCAAACCAACTTCAGAAAAGAAATAAAGATGCACAAATCTAATTCCTACCATAAATTATTTATTGATACAGGCGGCACTTTTACAGATGCTATCGCGATTATGCCAAATGGAGAATTGCAACGTAAAAAAATTCTAAGCAGCGGTCGTTTGCGCGGACAAATCCTTTCCTGGATTGATGATAAACATATTCAAATTGAAGAAAATTGGGGAAGCAATAGCGATATTTTTCGAGGATACTATTTTTCTTCTTTAGATAGAAATATTGATAGAATAAAAGTAATTTCTTTTGATACAAACAGACATATTCTGGAACTCGATTCTCCGATAAATAGGAACAAACAGCTAACGCGATTATCATTTGAAATTTATACCGACGAAGAAGCTCCAGTTGTTGCTGCTCGCTTACTAACTGAAACATCACTAAATTCGAAATTTCCTGTTATGGAAATTCGTTTGGGAACCACAAAAGGTACAAATGTACTGCTTGAGCATAAAGGAGCTAAAAACGTTTTATTCATTACCAAAGGTTTTGCTGACTTATTGGAGATTGGCACACAAGCCAGGCCAGATATTTTTAGCTTAAACATCAAAAAAAGGAAAGCACTTGTCGATAAAATTATTGAGATTGATGAACGTATAGATGCAAAAGGAAATATTCTAAAATCAATTGATGTAGCTTCATACAAAGAACAAATTCAAGTACTTAAAGAAGAAGGTTTTGAATCTTTTTCCATAGTTTTTATGAATGCTTATAAAAACAATGTGCACGAGCAAGCAATTAAACAATTATTAATTGATTACGGTTTTAGATATATCTCAAGTTCTACAGAATTATCGCCATTAATTAA
>JAQIBR010000065.1 GCA_027858955.1 Bacteroidales bacterium | reverse complement strand
AATTGAGCAAGGGAAAACGAACCTAAATATGGATAAAGTAAACCTAGTTCTACGCATGTTTGGACATGAATTGGCTCCTGTAAATAGTAAAATCATCACTAAATGAGAAGTGGAAAGGTATACTATAAAGATTATTTGGCTGGAATCATTACGGAGACAAATGAGGGGGAATACGTTTTTCAATATGATAAGCAGTACGTGAAGGCACATCCTGACGAATTCATCACATTCACTATGCCGGTTACAGATAAACCATACATAGAGAATAGACTATTTCCATTTTTTGAGGGTCTCATCCCTGAAGGATGGTTACTAAATATCGCTTCCGAAAACTGGAAAATCAATCGCAATGATCGCATGGGATTATTATTGGCTTGTTGTCAGAGTTGTATAGGTGCTGTAAGTGTAAAACCCATACCTGAAGAAGATGGAGAATAAATGTCTTTACTGCTATAAAGCTATTGAAAGTGGTCTGGAATTTCATGAGAAATGCTCTCTGGAATTCTTTGGATCAACCACACCTCCTCGGATCGGATATTCTCTTGATCAAATGAATGAATTGGCTAAAAATGTGGTTGAACGCAGTGTTGCTATTCCTGGTGTTCAGGCCAAATTATCTTTGTCGTTGGTAAAAAAAACTAAAAAGGAATCAGATTCACGTCTCACAGTTGTTGGTGCTTTGGGCGGACAATACATTTTTAAGCCACCGTCTGATCGCTTTCCAGAAATGCCACAAAACGAACATGTTACCATGCGAATTGCAGAAGCATACGGAATCCGAATTGTTCCATCTTCATTGATACGTTTAGCATCCGGAGAATTATCCTACATTACTAAACGAGTTGACCGGACAGAATTAGGCAAAAAGATTCACATGATAGACATGTTTCAGATAACAGAGGCATTTGATAAGTATAAAAGTTCGATGGAGAGAATTGGAAAAGCACTAGACATTTATTCCAATAATACTTTACTCGATAAGATCTTCTATTTTGAATTATCCCTATTCTCTTTTTTGACCGGGAACAATGATATGCATCTAAAGAATTTTTCAATGATTGAGAGTCCCTATGGATGGGCATTGTCTCCTTCTTATGATTTGTTGAATGTTGCTATCCTCCTTCCGGATGATAAAGATGAGCTTGCTCTTACTATTGGAGGCAAAAAAAAGAAGTTGAAGCGAAAGCATTTCGAGCAATTTGGTATAGGCTTAGGGCTTACAAATAAACAAATGAAAGGAACCTTTATGCGAATGGTGAAGAACAAATCTAAAGCAATAGATTTGATCGACCAATCTTTTCTTTCAGACAAAATGAAAATCGCCTACAAGGAGGTGCTGGAAGCGAAATACAAACAAATAGAATGAAACGGACTATTTCAATAAAAGATGCGTTAAAAATATATTTTTGTCGCCAGTTTCCATAAAGGGGAGGATTAATCATAAACGATATGAGTTTAATAATCGGTTGCCTAGTGTTCTTATTGCACGTGCAGAATTACAACAATTATCAAAAATCAACTTATTAGTGGATTATGCCCTTAGAATATTATCTTATAGACCTTTGACAATGAATAAGTTTTCATATATTAGCAATCCTAGAAAAGAATATTAAATATCTGACTCATAATCTAACAAAAAGTCTCAAAGCAGTGCCAACAGAATCAAGTTCGCTTAGATTATACTGTTTCAGATTAGATCCTAATATTTTAATAATTGGAAACGGAGGCCATAAGCCAAAACATATGCGCACCTACCAGGATTCACCAGAATTAAATAAGTATGTCAGTGACTTAAATGAATGTGGCAGGAAATTGAAGATGCACTTGGAGAAGAAATTATCACAATTCCAGATAAAGTAAGCCCTAAATCTTATACTAAATTGGCATATTCCCTGGACTCATTGAACGCTACGCAGCTTTCATATAATGTTAGAAAAAACCCTAAGCGTATGTCTTCCTTAAAGGAGGGTACAAATTTAATTTTAGGCGGTGGACAAGGATCTGAATATTTCAATTATGCTGATTTAGAAGCGACATGCAATTAATTCTATCTGAACAAAAAATGTGTAATGGAAAAAGGAACTAAAGGAAAAGTAGAATTGTCATTTAAACTTCTGGATTTGACTCTAGACGAGTTTGAAGTAGAAAAGGAATTGCCTTCTAAATTTCTGGATATTGGTTTGAATAAAGAACAGGTGGCATTTGAATTTAGATTTAATATTGAAGTCGCTCCTTTGCAAGATTTATTAATTGTTGAATTAAAGATTTGTTTTTTTGCAGAAAAGGAAAAGAAAACCCAATTAGGGCAACAAAAATCTACTGGAAAATTTGAAATTAAGAATCTAGCTAGTGCACTTGACACATTAAAAGGAAAACTCCCTAACCAATTTGTTGCAAGCTTAATAGGGCTTGTATTATCAACATCACGCGGCTTCTTCATTTTGAAGTCTAAACAAACAATTTTGCAAGGAATAATGATTCCTGCTTTAAATCCATTAGCTTTTTTTCCTGAGAAGCAAGAAGAAAAATCTTGACACAACTCTTTTATTTAATATATTGAGCTGCATTTCAAGAGAATATTATTAAATATAAAATCTGTCTTTTATTGCCTTTTGTAACTCCCCTGTAACTCAATAAAATAAAAAACCCTTTAAATCAACGATTTAAAGGGTTTAATTAGTAGCGGGACCGAGAATTGAACTCGGGACCTCCGGGTTATGAATCCGACGCTCTAACCAACTGAGCTACCCCGCCATTTTTTGAGATTGCAAAATTAGAACTTTTTTCCAGCGAGCAAACGATTAATGCAAAAAATACGGATCTTATCTCATTATTTTATGGTATGCAAATAATTTACTCCTCTTTGCTTTAGTCCATTTAACATAAAATCAACATTTACTTTTGAAACAGCTAAGGCCTCAGGTGCAGAAACTCCTGTTTCTTTATATAATTCTGCATCTAACAATCGCAATGCAACAGTTGCAGTATAGCCTGTAGTTCTGGCCATTGAGTGAATATTTGTGATTGATTCATGTTCATCGTAAAGATCAAAAACATGAGTTTGTGCTTTGCCGTCTTTTATACCACTTACTATTATCTGCATAACAGTTAAATCTTTATCATCATCTTCCAGTTTCCACTGATCGAAAAGCAAATTAGATGTAAGTTCAATCGGACTAATCTCTATTCCGTTAATTATCCTTTTTTCAGTATCAAAAAATCCGCTGTCGCGAAGCAATTTAATTTTGTCGATATAATTAGGATAACGCAATGTTTTCTCAATCATATTTGGAACGTCTAATGTGTACATCAAAGATCGCAGACCATCACTATTAAAGGCTTCAAGTTCTCCTACAATAGGGAAATTTATTATTTCTCCTTCCGTTAAAGCAGCTTTGGTAACTACTTGCCCATCTACTACATAACGAGCAGGGCGTGTATACTCTTCTATTACATCAACAGGCGAAAAAGGTGCTTTATACTCCCAGGGTAATTCGCGTTTTATTGGTAAACCACCAACATAAATCTTTATGTCTTCAGCCTTATCTAGCAACGTAACGCAGTAAGCTGAAAGCAAATTACTCATTCCCGGAGCAACACCAATATCTGAAATAACAACAACTCCCTTTTCTTTTGCGAGCTCATCAAGATCAAACATATTTTCAGGATAAAAAGCAATATCAATACAATTCTTCCTTGAATTAATTATGCGTCTTAAACTTTCAAAACCCATAAATCCGGGAGTTGCATTAATCACAAAATCCGCATCGGAAATTATAGATTCTATAGCGCCTTCGGCTGATAAGTCAATTTTTTTTGTTTGAATTCCGGCTTTTTTTAATTTCAAAAAATTCTGCTCATTAAAATCAACTGCCAAAACTTCAAACTCATTCTCTTTAGCTAAATCTAAAGCCATTGGAGCACCTACTAAACCTGCTCCTAAAACAACAACTCGTTTCATAAAAAATATTTTGGGTAAAAATACAAAACTCTGGTGGTCAAAAAAAAGAAAAAATAATTTAATGGGGTAGTGTAACAATTTGTATCTTGATTGGTCATTATAACAGATGTTGCTCACAAAAACGAAATATCGCGATGTTCATCATCAACTGATTGCCGATTGTAAAAAAGGCGATCAGAAAGCGCAACTCGAAATATACAAGCTATATTATAAAGCTATGTATAATTCGGCTCTGCGAATTCTAAAAAATCAGGCAGATGCAGAAGATGTGATGCAAGACTCTTTTTTGGATGCGTTTGGGCGCATTCATCTATATCGCGAAGAAGGAAGTTTTGGCGGCTGGTTGAAAAGAATAGTAATTAACAATGCGATGGATCTTATACGAAAACAAAAGCCATCGGAAGAAATAAACGAAAGCAAAGTGTTGCTTACAGAAGATCAGGAAGATAACATAGAAAATGATTGCAGATTAGAAGACATTAAAGAAGCCATGAAAAAGATTAAAAATGAATATCGCATTATATTGTCGCTCTACCTTTTTGAAGGTTACGATCACGAAGAGATTGCGAGTATTCAAAACATTAGTTATGGCTTATCTCGAACGCGCTATTCACGGGCACGACAAAGTTTATTGAAAGTTATTCAACAACTTCAAACAGAAAGGGAAATGAAATGGGCGTAAATAATTTAGAAAATAAAATAAGGGAAAACAAAGCGTTTTTCAATGAAGATCCTTCGGACAATCATTTGGAGAGATTTCAGGCAAAATTATCCCAAATGAAACAGCCTAAAACAAGCCATAAAGGATTTTTATTCACTTCAAATAAAACTTTTGCCTTGGCGGCATCAGTAACCATACTATTGCTTGTTGCAATCTTTGCTTTGCTTGAATTTCCAAGTATTGAAGCAAAGCCGCAACTTTCGGAAGAATTGTTGCACGTTAAAATGTATTACAGCTCTCAAACTGATGATAAGATGACGGAAATCAGGAATTGTGCAACAGAAACATCCAATAAGGATATGCTTTTTGAAACTGCAGATAACCGTTTGCATAAATTGGATAATAACACGTTGGAATTGGAACAAAAACTTGCTAAGGCACATGGAAACAAACAATTGAAAAACGCTTATATTCAGAGCCTTAAAGCAAAATCGGAAATAGTAAATCAAATCTATGCACAGTTGTGTGTAGAAAACACAAACAGTATAATAACCCAATAATTTATAAATGGAGGAATTAATAATGAAAAGTATAAAAAACAAATTTAATACCCTAGGCTTAAGCGCAATTATGCTTTTGCTTATGTGCAGCAATGGTTTTGCAACTGAATACACCAAAACCACATCTAAAAGCTTTGATGTTAAACCCGGCGTATTATTAGATGTCAATTCTGAGTTTGGCGAAGTAAAGGCATACAACTGGGACAAACAAAAAATTAGTATTGAAGCTTCAATAACTGTAGATGCAAGTAGCCAATCAAAAGCAGATGATCGTTTCGAACGCGTAAAGCTGGAAATTGAAGGTAGCAAAGATTTGGTTAGCATTATTAGCAGTATCGAATCAGGTTTTTTCAGTAAAAGCAGCAATAATATAAGCATCGATTTTCTTATCTATTACCCTGCCAACAGTAGTCTAAAACTAAATATGGAGTTTGGCAGTGCTTTCTTCGAAGACATTGAAGGTGCTACTGATATTGATATTGAATATGGTAGCTTTAACGCTAGTAACCTAAGAAATACCGAGAATCAAATTGAGGTTAGCTTTGGTAAATTTCAAGCTTCAACTATAGCAGAAGGCAATATTGAAATTGATTATGGTGGATGTGAAATTGAAGAAGTAAAGATTCTTAATTTACGAACTTCATTCTCAGGCAATGTAAACATTGAAAAAGTAGGCGATTTAATATTAAAATCTTCCTACGATAAAGTAAGCATTGGCGAAGCTAATAATGTGAGCGGTAGCACTCAATTTACAGGGTTTACTCTTCAAAGTATTCAAAAGAGCCTGAAAATGAAAGCGGATTATGGTAGTTTTAAAGTATATGATGTTGCTCTTGATTTTGAACTTATAAATTTAAGCAGCCAATTCTGTAGTCTAAAACTCTATGTTGATGAAAAATCAAACTTCACTTTCTATACTGACGTTGAACTTGGCTCCTTCAATTACCCAAAAGATAAAGTTACGGTAACCAATTTCCAAAAAGACGTCACCGATTTAATGGTGGAAGGCTATTTTGGATCAAAAGAAAAAGCAAAAGGAAATATGCGTTTATCTGCCGATAATGCAAGTGTAAATATTAATATTAAATAAGTAGACCCATGAAAAAGTATAATTTAAGTTTGTTGTTTCTTTTGTTTGTAGTAACACTTCAAGCAGCAACCAGAGAAACCCAAAAGAGAAAAGTAAGCGATTTTATCAGTATCCGCTCTTCTGCCTCTGTTGATGTAATTGTTGAACAAACAGGACAGTATGCCTTAGAAGTAACCGCTCCAGAAAAATACATGGAAAACATAATAACCGAAGTTAAGAATGGCAAATTGCACATTTATGTTGATGGTTCTATATCTTATTTCGGAGATATTATTGTATTTGTTCAGGTAAAAGATTTATCTAAAGTAATCTTAAGCGGTTCCGGCGATTTTGATACAAAAGGCGAGCTAAAGGCTCCCGAATTTATGTTTCGAGTTGCAGGTTCAGGCGATTTTACTGCAGAACTCAACAGCAAAATTGTAAATGGAAGTTTGAACGGATCGGGCGATGCAACTATTAGCGGAATTACTGAAAGTTTGGAAATTAGGCAATCAGGATCAGGTGATATACGTGCAAATGAACTTCACCTTTTATCAGCCAATCTGAGAATGAGTGGCTCTGGCGATTGTAAATTCAGTGGCAGTACAGACTATTTTGAATTATCTCAATCTGGTTCAGGCGATTTCTCGGGAAGAGATTTTGATACTGAAACAGCTAAAATTAGAAAATCGAGTTCCGGCGATGCCCGTGTTAATATTGCAAAAAGTCTTGATATCAGTATTAGTGGCTCAGGAGATTTATATTATAGCGGAAAACCCGAATTCACAAACATAACTGTTATAGGGTCAGGAGATATTGTAAAAATTAAATAAACCATAATACAAAAAACATATGAAAAGTAAATTAAAAATTTTAGGTTTGAGTCTGTTAACAATAATGTTTCTACAGACAAGCATGGCTGTTGCACCAAGTTACGGGTGGATAAAAGGCAGTGGAAAAGTAATTAATGAAACACGCGATGTAAGTGGTTTCCACGCAATTGATGTGGGCGGTGCTTTCGAAGTAGTCTTAATTAAATCTTCTAAAGAAAAAGTAGTTTTAGAAATTGATGATAACTTATTACCTTATGTAACAACTAAGGTATTTGGTGGCGTTCTGGAAATTGATAACAAAAAAGATTTCAGAAATCCTTCTGAGCTTAAAGTAACAATTTATTATAAATCTATAGATGAAATCGATATTTCAGGAGCAGCATCACTTTTTAGTGAGGATGTTCTAAAAGCCAAATCTATTGAGATTAATACTAGCGGAGCTTCCGATATTGAATTAAAATTGGATACCGAAAGTTTAGAAGCCGACTTTAGTGGAGCTTCAAAAATAGAATTTAGTGGAAGAGCGACAAGCGTAGAAATTGAAGCCTCAGGAGCATCTGTTTACAAAGCCTTAGAATTAGAAACAGAAAGCTGTGAAATTGATGTTTCAGGCGCTGCAGTTGCACGTATTTGGGTAACTAGAGAATTAGGACTTGAAGCATCAGGCGCTGCAAGTGTAAGATACAAAGGTAGTCCAAGTATAGATATTATTAATATCAGTGGAGCTTCTTCAGTTCGTAAATACTAGGTTTACAAACATAAATATATCAAGCCCGTGACATATCGTTTCGGGCTTTTTATTTATTCGTGAGTTTCTTTTTTTTAACCCAAACGAATCTGTATTTTTGTAGATATTTCATAACAACAGATTTTGATCTGTTCCCCTATCAAATACATAAAATGAAAATAAAAAAAACAATTGCAATTCGCCACGAAGACAAATACAAAATGGAACGCCGGGCTGCTCTTGCCCCACGCCACGTTGAAATACTTGTCGAACAAGGAATTGATGTTCTTGTAGAATCATCTGCAAAAAGAATCTTTAGCGATGAAGAATATAGTAAAGCAGGTGCCAAAGTAACTAAAGATATTTCTGATGCATCGCTGATTTTTGGAGTAAAAGAAATGCCACTTGATTATTTTGAGGAAAATAAAACCTATGTTTTTTTCTCTCATACAATAAAAGGGCAAGAATATAATATGCCTTTGCTTCAAAATATGATCGATCATAAAATCAATTTGATAGAATATGAGAAAATAGCAAACGAGAAGGGACAAAGGCTTATCTTTTTTGGACATTTTGCAGGTTTGGCAGGGATGATTAATTCATTATGGTCTTATGGACAAAGGCTTGAAAAATTAGGTTTTTCAAACTGTTTTAGCTCATTGAAACAATCACACAAATATTCTTCACTAGCTGAAGCAACAGCAGCCATTAAATCAGTAGGTAAGTTTCTAAAATCTAAAGGATTAAATCCTGAAGTCGGACCTTTGATTATTGGAATCACAGGATATGGAAATGTTTCGAAAGGAGCTCAAGAAATAGCCGATTTACTTCCTTCCGAAGAAATAAGCCCCACTGAATTGCTTCAAAAATCAAAAGAGAATTCCTTTAAGTTAGATCGCGTATACAAAGTTGTTTTTAAGGAAGCGGATTTATCAACCACCATTGATGAAAATGCCAATTTCGAATTACAAGATTATTACAATCATCCAGAAAAATACAAGAATCAATTTGAACAATACGTTCCTCATATCAGTATTTTAATGAACTGCATGTATTGGGACGATCGCTATCCGCGCATAGTAACCAAAGATTTTTTAGAGAAACTTTACGAAAACGAACATCGTTTAAAGGTTATTGGCGATATTACCTGCGATCCAAACGGCTCGATAGAAGCGACACATATCGGAGCTACAATTCTGGATCCTGTTTTTGTTTACAATCCTAAAACACGAAAACCAAAAAAGGGCTTCGAAAGTGAAGGGCTTTTGATTATGTCGGTAGAAATTTTACCCGCAGAATTACCTCGCGAATCTTCTGAAGCTTTCGGAAATATATTGGTAAACTACGTGAAACAATTGGCTGAAGCAGATTATACTGTATCTTTTGATGATTTAATAATAGCTCCGGAATTCAAAAGAGCTTTAATATTACATAATGGCATTTTCACTCCCGACTTTGAGTATATGGCCAATTTTATAAAGTAAAATAAAATAAATTTTTCTGGTTTAAAAGATGCTTATGCATAAGAATAACTACTTTTGCAACCTATTAACAATGCATATTTAAACACATCATGCAACACATTTTAATTTTAGGAGCCGGATTATCGGCATCAAGCCTTATCAAATATTTACTGGATTATTCTGAAGAGTTTAATTGGCACATTCGTTTAGGCGATTTATCTGTTGAAACTGCAGATGCTAAAATCAATCACCATCCTCGTGGAGAAGCATTTTACTTTAATGTAAACGACGATAAGCAATGTGCTGATGAAGTCCAAAAAGCAGATATTGTTGTTTCAATGTTGCCAGCAAGTTTACATTATAGAGTAGCAAGAGCTTGTGTAGATTTAAGTAAAAATATGGTTACTGCATCTTATGTTTCTCCACAAATTGAAGCATTGCAGGAAGAAGCAAAAGCAAAAGGAGTTTTGATTTTGAATGAAATTGGTGTTGACCCCGGAATTGATCATATGTCGGCGATGCAAATTATAGATCGAATTAAAGTTGAAGGAGGTAATATATTAAGCTTCCAATCTTCTACCGGAGGTTTGGTAGCTCCAAAATACGATAACAATCCCTGGAATTATAAGTTTACATGGAATCCGCGTAATGTGGTAATTGCCGGGCAAGGCGTTTCAACTTTTATCAGAAACGGAAATTATAAATACATTCCTTACCATAAATTGTTTAGACGCATCTTACGAACCGAAGTCTTAGATTTTGGTGAATTTGAAATATATCCGAATCGCGATAGCTTAAAATACAGAGAAATATACGGCTTAGATAATATCCCGAGTATGTTCCGTGGAACTATGCGACGTCCCGGGTTTTCTCGTAGTTGGGATATTTTTGTTCAATTAGGAATGACCGACGATACTTTCGTTCTTGAAGATTCCGAAAATATGACTTATCGTGAGTTTGTAAATTCGTTTTTACGTTATGAAACAAAAATTACGGTTGAAACTAAATTAGCCAAATATCTGGGTATAGATGAAGATAGCGAAATCATGTACAAACTTCGCTGGCTCGACCTTTTCAAGCCTATTAAAATTGGCCTAAAACGCGCTACGCCTGCTCAAATTTTACAACATATTTTACTCAAAAAATGGGTGCTCGAAAAAGATGATAAAGATATGATTGTAATGCAGCACCGTTTTGAAGTTGCTTTAGGCGATGAAAAGAAGACCATTGTTTCGAGTATGGCCGTTGAAGGAACTGACCAAACACATACTGCCATGTCCAAAACCGTTGGCTACCCTGTTGCTATTGCCTGTAAACTTATTTTAACAGGACAGATAAAAGACGCTGGCGTAAAATTACCTTTAGATGAATCCATTTATAAACCAATTCTAAAGGAACTTGCTGACTTTGGAATTCGTTTTATTGAAGAAGAAATAGAAAACTAAGTTTTACTTTTCGAGTTTATATTGATAATTTTCCTGTCGATATAAATTCCAATAAGTGTTTTCAAAACCTCTCCTATTCTGCCTTTCAAATTTAAACTGATTTTGAAGCAATGGAATTTGAAAGTCTTCGATGTTTTTTACTAAATCATCACCAAAGCGGAATAGTGCTTGCAGAAAATAAAAAGTTGCATCATAACCTAAAAATGAATACTTCTCAATCTCAGGTACTTTATTGTATGCCCATTGAAATTTATCAACAAATCGTTTTGTAGCGGAAGAATTATAATCTACAAAATTCTCGCTCAATACACGTAAAGTAAAGGGCTGTGAATAATTCACATCTAAATTCTCAAAACTATGCCAATCGGGTAATCCGATTACTTTAATATTTAAGGAATCGCGAACAAAATTGAGTTTTGTAAACAATTCAATGGCAAAAACCTCATCGCTTCCTAATGCTACTATTAAATTATCACGAAAAAGTGAAGCCTGCTGCATAATCCCATTTAAGCTATCATTGGAATAGATAACCGTTTTTACAGAATTATCTACCCAAACAGTATCATAAGGATTATCTATTATTCTATTTAGATTAAATGAATATTCTGTTTTATTAATTTCGCGAACTAAAGTGTCAAGATAGGTTTCCTGCCTACCTTCCATATAAGTTTCAATTTTTTGTAAGGCAAAAGAGTTTGAAAATGGCGCAATTGAATTTATTTTTTCATTTAAAAGCCCAGAAATTAAATTGTACTCACTTGTCAATTGATAAGGGTTGTTCCGTACAATAATTGTATTAGAATTTGAGAAGTTTTTACCTACAAAGTCTGCAACACGATCATACAAAGCTTCTGGTTTTGGGCTTATTTTAAAAACATAGGGGTTTTCATATATTATTTGACCGCGTTTAGAAAGTACATTAACAAGAGGTATGCGATTTTCTTTGCTAAAATTTGAAACCAAGGTAAAACTACGCCTGAACAATAAACTAATAATCAAATCCATTTTGGACAATGCCCTGTCTTGCAAAAGCAGTGCAGTTTTCATTTCATCTTCAGTCACATCATAAACATGAAAATTCAGTTGCATCCCCAATTGACGAAGGCTATCTACTGCAATTTGAGCTCCCTCATAAAATTCCAGAAATCGAAAGGCTCTGAGTTCACCACGATTAGCTAAAAGCTTTTGTTGATCAATACTTAACATACTGTCTACATCGTTTAGATATAGTGGAAGCATCAATGCTACATTAAATACACGATCTTTATTTAGTTCATAAAATGCAGGATCAACAAAAAACACAGAATCGATTTTAATTGGCTTCTCTTCTTCTGGAAAATCTATCGCTAAAACTTCTTTAGTTTTATCTATAAAATCGATTGGAATAAATACTGTTTCCCCTCTCCTAACTTTGGATGGGGCACCAGGATTTAAGTCTTTTAAATTACTTACTGAAACTTGGTAATCTTGAGCTATATTCGATAATTTTTCTTTCCTATCGGATACCTGGTGTTCAATATATCCTTTGATATTAGATTTGCGCGGGATTTTAATTTCCTGACCAATTGAAAGAGCTGTGCTTAAACCTAAATTGATGGCTTTTATTTGATCAATAGAGACTCCATATTTTCGAGCAATTCCGTACAAGTTTTCCTTAGGTTTAACCTGATGTATAATATAGTTTTTGCTTTCCCTAGTCTGCCAATCTTTTAATACTTTTGGGATTAATACTGTCTGACCAGATTGAAGTGAATTACCAGTAAAATTATTGATATATTTCAACGTTTCTACTCCTATTCCATATCGTTTGGCTATGCTATATAAAGTTTCTTTCGGTTGTACTATATGCTCGAAATAGCGCGATTCTTTAGTTGTAATTTGCTGCTGTTCAACTTCTTTTGGTAAATCTATTGATTGGAGCTTCATTTCAGGAATTTTCAAATAAAATCCGGGAGAAATTTTATTCGAGCTGAGTTCATTTAATTTAACCAAGTCATTTACATTAACCTCATAAATTCTGGAAATACTAAAAAGTGACTCGCCTTGCTTAACAACATGATAAAAATAATTATCGAAAGAAATAGCAGGTGTAGTAACTGTAGATTCTGCTTCTTTCGCTTTAGGTATCAGAATAACAGCACCCAGTTTGAGTTCGTCTTGCATTCCGGGATTGGCAGCTTTTATTTCATTAACACTTACTCCATATACTTTAGCCAAGCTGTATAGAGTATTCCCTTTTACGACATTATGTAAAAAATAAACTTGATTACCTATTTGTTGAGTTATATTCGATTTCTCTACAACACCCCATTGTTGTCCATACGCAGAAAATGAAATAAGACCTAAAAAGATACTTAGGATTAAAACGCGAAAAATTGATTTTATGTATATTAGCATCATTCTTTAAACGACAAATTTAAGGTTTTATTTGTATTTTTTTATTTCGCCGCTTTTTACCCTGGCTAAATAATCTTTTAAATCTCGTTTCACTTCAGGAGCCATTATAATCAAACCTAAAACATTGGGCAATCCCATACTTAGAATCATCATATCCGAAAAATCTGTTACTGCACCCATTGTTGAAGACGATCCAATAACAATAAAAACTAAGAATAAAGATCGATAAAGATTTGCCGCATATTTACGTGAACCAAACCATTTTTTCGACATCCCACCGAACAAATAATCGAAACTTTTTAATCCATAATACGACCAACTGATCATTGTTGAAAAAGCAAACAAGAAAATAGCAATGACTAAAAGGTATGGAAACCAAGAAAATACCGAGCCAAAAGCATGAGAAGTTAGCTCTGCTCCTTCCAAATTGTCAGGATTTAGATAACTTCCCGTAAAAATAATTACTAAAGCCGTCATTGTGCAAATAACAACTGTATCAACAAATGGTTCAAGCAAGGCCACAAAACCCTCACTAACAGGCTCATCTGTTTTTACAGCTGAGTGTGCTATTGCGGCGGAACCGGCACCTGCTTCGTTAGAAAAAGCAGCTCTTTGAAAACCAACTATTAACACTCCAATAAAGCCTCCTTTCATAGCTTCAGGAGAAAAAGCACCTTCAAAAATTAATTTAAAAGCTTCCCCTGTATGTGATATATTCATAATAATAATAATTATGGCTGTTCCCACATATAAAGCTGCCATAAAAGGGACAATCTTATCTGTAACACGAGCAATACTTTTAATTCCGCCAATAATTACTAATCCCACCATAATCGCGAGAACAGTTCCAAAAACCCAACCATAGTCTCCTACTGAAGGGTAAATCATTTTAAATTGAGCAAAAGCTTGATTGGCCTGAAACATATTTCCACCACCAAATGATCCGCCGATTGCCAAAATAGCAAAAATTACAGCTAAAACAGCACCTAACCATTTCATGCCTCTGTCTTTCATCCCCGAAAATAAATAATACATAGGACCGCCGGAAACTTGTCCGTGAATATCAATTTTGCGATATTTAACCCCTAAAGTACACTCAACAAATTTTGTTGACATACCAAGCAAACCTGCTAAGATCATCCAGAAAGAGGCACCCGGTCCACCGATAACAATTGCAATAGCAACACTTGCGATATTTCCCAAACCCACTGTTGCCGACAACGCTGTTGTAAGTGCCTGAAAATGACTTACTTCTCCTGCATCATTAGGATTATCAAATTTACCGCGTACAACATCAATAGCATGTTTGAATCCACGAAAATTTATAAACCCCATATAGAATGTAAAAAAAACGGCACCAAGAATCAACCAAAAAACAATAAATGGAATTTGACTTTTTAAAGGATTCCCAGCCGAATCAAGTACAGGATTCCCTTGTTTGTCATAAACTATTGGATCGTGTAAACCAAGGACTTCAAATGGATCAAAAAATAATACGACAGCCATTTTTGCCACTATAGGTTCAAAAAAGGCATTTATTCTTTCACTTGTAGTTTCTTCTTTAATTTGCTCTCTGTTGTTTGTTGAATCATTGGCTTTCTGAGCATAGACCTGAGAAAAACTAGTTGTAAATATGAGTAAGAAGGTTATTAAACTGAGTTTATTAATCATATTATTGGTTTTATGGTTCTTGTAGACGAAAAAAATTATTTGATTCAAAAATGGATTTAGACATAAATAATTATTTTCGCAGAGATTTTATTTGTTCCGGAGTTCCCAAAACAAAGAGTTTAGAGCCGTATGTAATCTTAGTGTCAGGAGTAGGATTCATAATAAATTCGCCTTCAACTGTCTTAAATCCAACTATATTGGCACCTGATTTTTTTCGTATTCCAATTTCTAGTATTGTTTTATCATGATATTCATCAGGTAGTTCGGAATAGTCAATTTCTTCCAAATTTGTTAGAGAGTTTCCCCTATATGAAAGATGATCCAAAAACTCAACCATATCTTTTCTAGCAACAAGTTTTGCCATATGCGCCCCTCCAACTTTCTCAGGAAGTATAACGTGATCTACTCCTGCCATATGTAATTTTTTTTCAGCGCTCTGATCAGTACCACGACTAATAATTGAAATTTTACTATTCAGTGCTCTGGCCGAAAGCGAAACATAAAGATTATCAGAATCTAAAGGCAAAGCAGATATTAAAGCATGTGCATTTTCAATACCTGCCTTTAATAAAACATCGTCGTTGGTAGCATCACCTTCTATAAACAATACTTTATTATTGGTACTGGCTGTAATAACTTCCATTTGTTTGTCAATCACTAAAAAAGGAATATTATATGCCAATAATTCTTCCGTAACTTGTTTTCCTATACGTCCGTAACCACAAACAATTGTATGATCTTTCATCTTTTTGCTCTTTTTTAATGTCCTGCCCCGAATTAATTTTTCCACATTACCTTCAACAAAATACGAAGTAATAATAGAAATAGCATATGCATATACTCCCAAACTAATGATAATCAAAAATATAGCAAATATTTTTCCGTTGTCTGACAGCTCATGCAGAAGGCTATATCCAACTGTTGAAACAGTGATAACGGTCATAAAAGCTGAATTCAAGAAGCTGTCACCCTCGAAATACATAAACCCGATTATTCCAAACCCCCCAACAATAACAAGTGAGATAGCTGCATAAAACAATCGGTTCAGATTTGTATGGTTGTCCACAAATTCAAATTTCATTTATCAACTGCAATAATAAAGAAATACAGGGATTTAACCAAAATTGAATATCAACAGAAATAATAGCGCAATTACTTTAACAAATAAATACCGATGGGACATCCTAAGCATTTTTTCAAATCACAATATTTTGTTTTTAATTGAAGCAACGCTTGTGTTTGAAAGGCTGACTTGAGCAATAATCCCTCCTGTGCAAAACTGCTGCTCGATCTATTTTTCTCGGCGGGAATTAAATCCATAAAATTTAATGCTCTGTCAACCAAATTATCATGATTTCTTTGCTTTCCATAAAGAAAAACGAACGGAATTATAACATTGATCAGCAATAGATTAATTCGCTCTTTGCTTAACTTTTTAGGCTGAGTTTTTACCTGTTTATTAAAAACATAATGACTGTCCCAATAGGAAGAAGCTGACACTTTAAATAGACTAATCAGCTCCTCAATTTTTTCTGTTTCAATCATTTTCGAAAACAAATTTTGATACGAAAAAACAAGTGCCGCAAATTGAGAAATCCTTATCGTTGGAAAGCTTGGCGGTCTTAATCGAAGAAATTTCCATCTGTGGCCCGATAAATGTTTAAGTTGATGTTTTTTCGCCAAATAAACATATTCCTTTTTCAGGCTTATAGGATAATTATCTGTAAATGTATGCATTTGAATCAAACCTGATTGTCCAAACAGCAATGCTTCAATTTGAAAAAGATTTGTATGTTGACGCAATACTTTTTTAAGCGGTAAAGACTCTGCCAAATCAAGAAAAATCTCCTGATTCACTTTTAATCCAAATCCACCTGCCAAAACCTGATAAAATGTTTCTTCCCAATCGTTTTTGTTCTTTTCTAAACGATTAAGAATATTCTGAGTCTTATCTTCTAAACGTTCAATACTCATACGAGAATAGAGTGCGTTTAAATTTATTTTCGGGAAATCAGCCAATTGCCCATTACAGGGAATCCATTTTTTCGATTTTAGGAATCCCTCATACTTTTCATATAATTCCTGCTTGAACTTGCCTTTAAGTTCTAAGCACGGAATAGTTTCTCCATTCTCCAAATTAATATCGGCATCGTAAATATAAACTACATGTAAAATAATGGTATTGTATGCTTTATCTTTATTATGTTTATGCCTGTTCCAATCGGAGGCCTGAACATGTAATTCAATATTTCCGGCCCAAATTGTTTCTCCAATCGTAATTTTAGCTTGAATAAAATCTGGACCGGCATCCGTATTGTGTGATCCTGGTTTCAAAACCTCTATTTTTTCATTTTTGGTAGTAAAAAGTGGAGTTTGAAGCAAACGAAATTGCCATAGATAATGTAAAAATTCTTCTTTCATGGGAATTCAGATATATTTCGCATTTTGGAACTTTAAAGATACGACATCAAGAACCCGATTTCAATTTAAAACCAATTTGCACCTTATTTATTATTCCTTAGATTTGCGCAAATTAAGTACGTTAAACAATGGCACTAACAACACTCGACTGGATCGTTTTAATTATTTTTTTTATCGGATTACTAACTATAGCCATTTGGTCGTCAAAATCAGCGAGTAAAAGTGCCGCAAATTTCTTCGTATCAGGCAGATCCATGCCTTGGTGGCTTTTAGGCGTTTCTATGGTTGCCACAACTTTTTCGGCAGATACGCCAAATTTGGTTACTGATATGGTTCGGCAGAATGGAGTTTCATCAAACTGGCTATGGTGGGCCTTTTTATTGACAGGAATGCTAACCGTTTTTGTTTATGCCAAACTCTGGAATCGCTCCAAAGTACTCACCGATCTGGAGTTTTACGAAATACGATACAGCGGAAATGCAGCCGCTTTTTTACGTGGTTTTCGTGCTATATATCTCGGGGCTTTTTTCAATATTATGGTAATTGCATCTGTTTCATTGGCTTTGATAAAAATCAGTGCTGCAATGTTGGGTTGGCCGGCTGAACAAACACTAATTTTAGCTTCTATTGTTGTAGTTTTCTATAGTGCCCTTGGTGGATTACGAAGTATTTTGTTTACCGATTTTTATCAATTTTCAATAGCAATGGCAGGTGCTTTCGGTGCTGCTTATTTTGTTGTAAGCAGTCCTGATGTTGGCGGCTTAACTGCAATGCTTGAACACCCTGATATAATTCCAAAACTTTCTTTCTTCCCCGATTTCAGTAATACCGAATTGCTTATTGCCATTTTCATTATTCCTTTGTCCGTTCAATGGTGGAGTGTCTGGTATCCAGGTGCAGAGCCCGGTGGCGGCGGATATATTGCACAGCGCATGCTTTCTGCCAAAAACGAAAAAAATGCAATGGGAGCAACTTTATTATTTAACTTTTTCCATTATGCTTTACGTCCTTGGCCATGGATTTTAGTTGCACTGGCATCTTTAATCATTTTTCCTGATTTGGCGTCTTTAAGAGACGCTTTTCCTAATGTAGATCCTAATATAATCAGAAATGATTTTGCTTATCCTGCAATGCTTTCCCGATATCTGCCTGTTGGCTTCTTAGGCTTGGTAGTCGCTTCGCTTGTTGCTGCTTTTATGTCAACTACGGCATCACAACTAAACTGGGGTTCTTCTTATATCGTTAACGATTTCTACGGTCGATTTCTAAATAAAAAAGCCACTGAAAAACAAAAAATTTTTGTCGGTAGATTATCTACTGTATTGCTTATGTTTTTTGCCGTAATATTTGCTTTGATCTTAAAAAACGCCTTACAAGCTTTTAATATATTGCTTCAAATCGGTGCAGGTACAGGCCTTATTTATATTTTACGATGGTTCTGGTGGAGAATAAATGTTTGGACCGAAGTTACTGGTATGGTCACCTCATTTATTTTCGCACTTAGTTTTGTACTTTATGAAAATCAATTCCTGATGGCTGATAATACAATTAGCCTTTTTGGAGAAATTTATTCCGGAACGGCATGGGGAAGTATCAAAATTGTTTCGGGTGTATTGCTAACTACAATAAGTTGGCTCACAGTAACCTTTCTGACAAATCCGGTTGATGATAAAACCCTTGTTGCTTTTTATACAAAGATAAAACCCGGAGGACCAGGCTGGAAGAAATTAATTCAACGGGCTAAGGAACAAGGACTTGCAACAGAAAAAGAAAGTTCGTTAAAATGGGATGTTCCAACAGGAATCTTATGTATGGTTTTAGGTTCAACTGCCGTTTACAGTTTTTTATTTGCAACGGGTTATTTCATTTATGCTGATTACCTGTGGGGATTTATTTTTATGGGGATTAGTTCTATTGCATCTTTTGGACTGTTTAAAAGCTGGGGGAAATTAATTACTGAATAATTCAACTGTGTAACCTTGTTTTTTATTTTGCATCAAAGCTTTGAATGAAAAGAATTCAATAAACTTAAATAGCATAAAAGATGGAAACGAAAAAATTATACAGAAATTCTAAAAGTGCAGTTTTTGGAGGAGTTTGCGCCGGTTTAGGCGAATATTTTAATGTAGATAAAGTGATAATTCGTTTGGCTTGGTCACTTAGCATAATTATTGGTGGAGTTGGTTTACTGGCATACCTAATTGCTTGGATTATAATTCCTTTAGATACAGCTCCAAGATATTAATATGATGTTAAATAAGGATTCGGAACCTGTTTATTTGGCATTTAATTGATATCTTTGCTCACAAACAAAGCTGTTAATTATGCATATTTCATCTGCTTTTGATTCCGGAAATATTGAAGTTATTTCTGCTTTCGATCCACAAAATATTGAACTAAACATCCGTAAAGATACCAATGCCGATTTCCTACAATGGTTTCATTTTCGCATACAAGAGGTAATGGGATTCGACCTCAAAATCAACATTCTTAACGCTTCAGAAACTTCTTTTCCTGAAGGTTGGATTGATTATCAAGCTGTTGCATCTTACGACAGAATAACTTGGTTTAGAGTACCAACTTCATATGACGAAAAAAAGCTGACCATAGAATTTATGCCTGAATACAATAGCATTTATTTTGCTTATTTTGCACCCTATTCTCATGATCAACACCTTAATTTATTGAGTACTGCCCAAATGTCACCAAATGCATTTTTGGTGAATATCGGTACAACTGTTCAAGGACGAGATTTGGATATGCTTGTTATTGGTAATGAAGAAGATCATATTAAGAAGCGTATTTGGATAATTGCACGCCAACATCCTGGAGAAAGTATGGCAGAATGGTTTATTGAAGGTTTCTTAAATCGCATACTCGATGATTCTGATCCCTTATCTAGGAAACTATTGGAAAAAGCTGTATTTTATGTAATTCCAAATATAAATCCCGATGGTTCCATACTTGGAAACTTGAGAGCAAATGCTGCCGGTGTCAATCTCAATCGCGAATGGGCCAATCCTAATCCTAAAACTGCCCCTGAAGTTTATCATATTCTTCAAACTATGGAGCAAACAGGAGTTGACTTAAATTTAGATATTCACGGCGATGAAGGTTTGCCTTATAATTTTATTTCTTCTATAGAAGGAATTCCATCTTATGATGATCATTTAAAAATGCTCGATGAAAAATTCTCTGCTAGTTGGGAGCGAATTAGCCCCGATTTTCAAACAACACATGGTTATCCTAAAAACGAGCCAGGAAAAGCTAATTTGAATGTTTGTGGCAAAGCCGTTGGAGAAAAATTTAAGTGTTTATCCGTGACAATGGAAATGCCTTTTAAAGACAATGCCGATCTCCCTGATGAGATTTTTGGTTGGTCGCCAAATCGTTCTATGAACCTTGGAGCATCGGTTTTACATCCGATTGCTGAAATTGTTGATGATTTGTAAATTGGATAAGATGAATGTTGAAAATTTTTATAACTTAATTAGTGGCGAATATACCGAAATGCTGGAGCGTATAGTGCCTCGCTACCGCGAAATGTTATGGATGATTTTGGATTATGTTCCAAAAGATTTAAATCCAAAACGTATTGTTGACTTGGGTTGCGGAACAGGAAACCTATCGGAAGTCATTCTTAATCAATATCCTGAATCAGACCTAATAGCAGTTGATTTATCAACATCCATTCTTGATATAGCAGCCAAGCGTTTGGAAAATTATCCTAACATCAAATACTTGAACGAAGATTTTAATGCGCTCGATTTTAAAACGGGCTCTATTGATCTTGCAGTTTCAAGTATTGCTTTGCATCATCTAACAGATAAGGAAAAAGAGAAATTGCTAAAGAAGATTTATTCTTGGCTGTCACCGAAAGGAATATTGATTTTTGGCGATCAATTTGCCGGGAGCACCGATGCACGTTACCAACAACATATGAGCAATTGGAAGCTGTCAGCTGAAGGAAAAAACACTCCTGAATCGGAATGGACACTATGGATGGATCATCAGCAAAATCATGATTATCACACCACAGTTGAGAATTATTTTAATTGGTGCAAGCAAATGGGCTTCAAAAACAGCGATGTAGTTTGGCGTTACTTTTTATGGGTCGTTTTTATTGCACATAAACCATAATCATATATTTTAGTATATTTGACGTTATACCAATTGTAGTTCAAAATGCCGCATAGCAAATTTTGAATTTATCCCGAATCTTCGGGAGTTAATGCCGATAGATCAACAAAACCGCAAATTGAACGAAGTGAAAATATGCGGC
>JAQIBR010000003.1 GCA_027858955.1 Bacteroidales bacterium | reverse complement strand
GAATATTTTGTAAAGAACTTTGGTTTATAACAGTAGCATATTTGATCTTAATTTTATTCAGACTCCAAAACCCCAGCAAAATTTATAAGCCTGGGGATAGTTCAGCGCACTTTACTTGGAGGCTTTTTCGTTATTTGATGCGCTGCAAATATTTTTTATGCATAAAAAGAATGGAATATCTCATATTAATGTTAAATTTAATGACAGTTTATGGCAGCTGTTTCATAAACAATCCCGTTAGGGATTTAATGTTTATAGAAAGCGATCCAAATCTATTCTTTTGTCCCTTAGGGACATAATATTATTATTCAATGAGTTATAAACTTTTTTTAATCAAATGTCGTATCATATTTACTATTGTTTTTATTTATTTCGTACCTAAAGGCACTTGATTAATACTATCTTTAATTTTTCTATAAACATTATGTACCTAAAGGTACAAAATGAATTATTTCAATTAAATACGAACTCAGCACATCATATACTGAAATAGCCGGAAATTTGAAATTATTATTTTGTTTCTTAGCATTGAATATGTACTTTTGCATCCGCTTTTAGGAAAAGCGAATACCTTTAAGGTATTGGGCCTATAGCTCAGTTGGTTAGAGTAGTTGACTCATAATCAATTGGTCCCTGGTTCGAGTCCAGGTGGGCCCACTCAAGAAAAGGACGGTGTGTAAACACTGTCCTTTCTCGTTTTAAAGCTGTTTTCAAGAATGCCCAACATTATTAAATTTACGTTTTATACCGATTAGTCAACTAAATGCCGCATATTTTCACTTCGTTCAATTTGCGGTTTTGTTGATCTATCGGCATTTACCATTGTAAATTCAAAATTTGCTATGCGGCATTTTGAACTACAATTGGTATTACAAGGTTTCCATCCTGTTTTCACTAAATTTATTACATTTACCATTCCAGACATATATTATAATTAATGTGTTTTGATTATTATATAGTTTTGTTTCAAGGTGCGCCTTGGTTGAAACAAATTAAGAAAGAATGAAGAAAATATTTTTATCTATCTCGCTAATTTCGTTTTTTGTAATTACTGCTTTACCGCAAAGCTTTAGCTCTATCGAGTTTTTATGCGATACTTGCGATAGAGATATTTCCTTCAGGTTTGAAAGTACATCTTTTTTAAAAAACAATGAATACTTTAACGATTTCTCGA
This sequence comes from Bacteroidales bacterium, assembly GCA_027858955.1. Lineage (GTDB taxonomy): Bacteria > Bacteroidota > Bacteroidia > Bacteroidales > UBA12170 > UBA12170. The sequence continues at coordinate 11,476 of JAQIBR010000003.1, read as the reverse complement.
AAGGATATACAGGAATCGGGTTTTTCGCAAAACCTACAATTGAATACTACTTAACTAAAAACACAAAGGCAACCGCAGGTATTTATCTTCTTAAATATTCCGGCATAGATAATTTCACGCAAACCATACCCATTTTTTCTATACAACATAAATTGACCAAGAATTTAGAGTTGGTATTTGGAAGTATCTATGGTGCTCTAAATCATCAAATTGAAGAGCCTGTTTTTAGATTCGACAGATATTACCAAAATAATGTGGAATATGGTGTGCAATTATTATATAACTCTTCCATAATCGAATCGGATTTGTGGTTAAACTGGGAAAAATTTATTTTCACCAGTAGTCCTTATCAGGAAGAGTTTGTTTTTGGAAATAATACGCAGTTGAAAGTCTATCAATCTAATAAACTTAATATTTATCTACCAATACAGTTATTAATTTCACATAAAGGTGGCCAAATTGATTCTTCTCCTGATCCTGTTGCATCAATTGTAAATGGAATGACTGGGATAAACCTAAATTACAAAATCAATAAGACAAATAAATTAGGTTTCGAGCCTTTGATTTTCATATACCAAGGTTGGGGATTGCCTGATTCGGGAATTAATTCACAGGCATTTAAGAGTGGCAAAGCTTTGTATTTCAAGATTAATTATAAAAACAAAAACTTCGATTCTATGCTTGGATATTGGTCTTCCGATAAATTTATCGCACCGAGAGGTGAGTATTTATTTCAATCCGTATCAGACTGGAATAATACATTTTCTCAAGATAAAAGAAAATTGATTACTGCAAAAATCGAAATTATGAAGTCTGTATCAAAATCAGTTAAACTCATTCTGAAAGCAGATGCATATTATGATGTGATGAATTTGGATTTTGCTCATTCTGTCGGGCTTTATTTTGTGATAAATGAATCTTTCTTTATAAGCAACGTAAAGGTTAAGAAGTAGTTGTTTGGGCGATGGAGACATTTCTTTATTTCTTAGCGAAATAACTATTGCGCTTATTTACATAATGTTACCCTCATGAATGATAAATTTACGATTATCTTTATCTAATAAAAAATGCCACTAAAGCTCCAAAACACCAATTTCCACTAAAAAATAATCTAGATGCTTAAGTTTACGGCTTTTTCAATAATTTCTGAATTACCTTAATTATAAGATGCTTTAAATTGATTATTAAATATTTAGGGTAATGATTAATCTTAATTTTGTCTCTATCGGCAAATGATTGAAAGGCCATTAAATTAGCAATGTTATTGGTGATATTTAGTGTATTTGTGATTTGGTGGCAAAAAAATATTTCAAGAGAATCTGATAATAAAATAGCCATCTCAATCACCAATTTAATTTCAACATTATTCTTTTTAACCTACAAGCATCTTGCTTACCTTTGCCCCCGATTTAAAAAGAGAAATATGTCAAGTCAAATTCGATTGCGTTTTGCTCCTAGTCCAACAGGCCCGTTACATATGGGTGGTGTTCGTACGGCATTGTATAACTATTTATTTGCCAAGAAATTAGGTGGGAAATTTATTCTTCGGATAGAAGATACCGACCAAGCTCGTTTTGTGGCTGGCGCAGAAGATTATATTAAAGAATCGCTGAGTTGGTGTGGAATTAAATTTGACGAAGGTGTTGACGATAAAGGAGAATTCGGCCCTTATCGACAGTCAGAACGAAAAGAGCTGTATACTGAATATGCACAACAATTGATTACTAATGGTTGGGCCTATTATGCTTTCGACAGCTCCGATGAACTTACAGCATTACGTGAAAAAGCCGAAAGTACGGGAGGTGTTTTTACCTACAATATTGAATGTCGACAGAAATTAAATAATTCATTAACGCTTTCTGCTGCAGAAGTCGATAACAAATTAAAATCAGACAAAGCTTATGTTATCCGTTTTAAAATGCCTAAAGAGGAAGAAGTGATATTTGAAGATTTAATCCGAGGAGAAGTTCGTGTTAAAACTGAAAAGCTAGACGATAAAGTGCTCTTTAAATCGGACGGAATGCCAACCTATCATTTGGCAAATATCGTTGATGATCATTTGATGCGGATTTCTCATGTAATCCGTGGCGAAGAGTGGTTGCCATCAGCTCCTTTACACATATTATTGTACAAAGCGTTTGGATGGAAAGCTCCTGAATTTGCTCATTTACCAATCATTCTTAAACCAATCGGAAAAGGCAAATTGAGCAAACGTGACGGAGATAAAATGGGCTTCCCCGTTTTCCCGATTCAATGGAATGACCCAAATTCGAGTGAAGTATTTTCAGGCTATCGCGAAGACGGCTATTTTCCTGATGCATTTGTAAATATGCTTGCCCTTTTAGGTTGGAATCCGGGCACCGAACAAGAAATTTTTTCAATGGAAGAATTGATCGAAGCTTTTTCTTTGGATCGCGTTGGCAAATCAGGCTCTAAATTCGACCCTGAAAAAACCAAATGGTTTAATCAGCAATATTTAAGAGCAAAATCTGATAAAGATTTAGCAATATTATTTCAGGTTGAGCTTAGAGAAAAGAAAATAGAAGTAGATAGTGAGAAGTTAGAAGAAGTTGTCGGTTTGGTAAAAGAGCGTGCAATTTTTATTTCAGATTTTTGGTCACAGTCCTATTTCTTTTTTCGGGCACCAACTGAATTCAATGCCAAAGTAGTGAAAAAGCGTTGGAAAGAAAACACTCCGCAAATAATCACCGATTTGCACGATTTATTTTCAAATTCTGAAATTTGGGTTGCTGAACCTTTGCACGATATTGCAGCAAACTACATAGAAAAAAACGAATTGGGATTTGGCGCCGTGATGAATGCATTGCGTTTAGCAGTTGTAGGAGACGGAATTGGCCCCGATCTTTTTAAGATTATTGAGTTTGTAGGTCGTGAAGATGCATTGAAAAGATTGAATTATGCTCTTAAAACTATTTAAGTATTTCTTCGATTATAGCTACACCTAAAAATTTATTTTCCACCACTCCCGAAGGGATGCCTTTGGCACAAAGCACGGAAACACCGAAACTCACTAAATTGATAATTAATATTGCTATTATTTGGTGCCTTTTTCGTGTCTTGGTGTTTTAGTGGCATTTTTTTTTATCCATTTTACCATATTCTAAATTCTACTAATATAAATGGTCCTTCAATTGTCAGACTCCGATATTAATCCATATTGAATTTAATATTAAAAGACAGATGGTTAAATATTTGTTAAACTAAGGAAACTTTTTATCCGTTTATAGTTTCCGTTGTAATGTTTTACTATTTTTGCCTTCCATTTGAAAGAAAATAGAAATATGCAAAAACTATATATTGCTTTGCTCCTATTATCAGCACTTACGCTGGGAGCTCAAGAAAACACAAATGTCAGTAATACTTTTAGCCTTGAACAAGCCATTGCCTATGGTTTAGAAAATAATTACGACCTTAAAAATGCTCAAACTGATGTGGAGATAGCCAAAAAAGTTGTGAAAGAAACAACGGCCATTGGTTTGCCCCAAGTAAATGCAAGTCTCTCAAACACTAATTATATCGACATTCCCACAACCTTAATGCCCGATTTTATTTCCCCTTCGGTTTACGGTGTAAATCAGGATAATTTTGGTTTGATTCCTTTAGTTCCGTTAGCTGACGAAATGGGAACTTTCCCCGTAAAATTTGGCACAAAATACAATGCTAATGCCGAATTAAGTGTTTCGCAAATCGTTTTTAGTGGCGAATACCTTATCGGATTGCGTGCTGCTAAAACCTATAAGGAGCAGACAGCTCAAATGCTTGTGAAAACGGAGCAAAGTCTACGTGAACATATCAGTAAAAGCTATTTTTTAGTTTTATCGCTTCGCGAACAAAAACAAATTTTAGAAAAAACTCTGACTGCTAACGAAAAATTATTGGCTGAAACCAAACAAATGTACGAAAACGGTTTTGTTGAAGATACTGAAGTTTCTCAATTAGAAATACTCGTTAACAACCTGAATATAAACATAGAAAATCTTAAGAACGAATCAGAAACTGCACTGAATTATCTGAAGATGAATATGGGAATGGGCTTGGAAAACGATTTAAATCTAACTGATAATCTTAACGATTTGTTAGAATCATCTCTATTGATTGAATCAAAAAACTTTGACTTAGAACAAAATATCGATTTTCAAATGATGCAAACACAGTTATCAATAGCCGATTTACAAATCAAACGCGAACAGTCGACTTACCTTCCGCAGCTCAGCGCTTTTTTCAATGCACAAAGCAATGCCATGCGCAGCGAGTTTAACTTTTTCGATTCAAAAGAAACCTGGTTTCCAACTACAGTTTGGGGATTTAATTTAAATGTTCCTATTTGGAGTTCGGGAAGCAGATCTTCTAAGGTTCAACAAGCTAAATTAAGTCGAACAAAATTAGACGAATCAGCAAAACAATTGAATGCCACCTTAAACCTAGAAGTACAAACGGTTGAAAATAATTTTCAATTGCACACCAAAGAATATCAAAACAGCTTAAATAATATTGCTCTAAGTGAGAAAATTTATCAAAAAACACAAGCTAAATTCAAAGCAGGTTTGGCTACGAGTTTTGATTTAATTCAGGCTCACAATAATTTCCTAAATGCAAGCGGTAGTTATACCACCGCAATTTTTAATGTTTTAAACGATAGAGTGGCGCTTAACAGATTGTATAGTCGTTCCAAAGAATCATCAAAAAAATAATTTATGGAAACCTATAATACTGAGCTTCTAAAAACTGTTCTTGGCTTATATTCAAAATACGGAATAAAAAGTGTTAGCATGGACGATGTTTCCAGAGAAATGGGAATATCGAAAAAAACACTTTATACTTACGTTGCCGACAAGAACGAATTGGTTGAAAAAGTAATCGATTATCAATGTAAGGAACGGATGAATTGGATGAAGAGCCTTAATTTGGACAAACTTCCCGCTTTGGAGGAAGTTGTTGAAGTTAGTAAGATGATCAACAAAATGATCGGCGAGTTTACTCCGTCTTTTCATTATGATTTGTCGAAATATTATTTGACTATTTATAAGAAGATGATGAAGATTAACCGAGAATCGATGGCTCAATCTATGCTTCAAAATTTAAAAAAAGGCAAAAAGGAAGGCTATTATCGTTTAGAAATCAAAGAAGAAGTTATAGTAAGTATGCATATTGCCAATGTTGAAAATCTGGCAGAAAGAGGGTTTTACAATTCGCATGACCTAACACCCGAAGAAATCCAAAGTGAATTATTTTCTTATCATATGCACGCAATGTTAACACCGAAAGGACTTGAAGAATACACTCGCTTATTAAAGTCAGAAAACATAAAATAAAAAGAAATTGTAATGAAAACATATAAAATGAACACAATCAGATTATTCAGCCTGCTGTTGAGCTTTGGCATATTATTTACTGCATGTTCAACTAACGAAATTGAAGAAAAGAAAACATTGCTTCAGGATAAAAAAGGAGAATTAGCTACTCTACTTGTTGAAATAAAAACACTTGAAACAGAGTTAAATGCATTGTCTCCAGAGAATAAGGAGAAAGGAACAATTGTTAAAACTAGTCTTTTAAAACCTGAAGAATTTAGTCACAGTTTTGAAGTAAATGCAAGTTTGGAAGCTGTACAATCGGCATTGATTAGTCCTGAAATGTCAGGGCAAGTGACTAAAATTCTGGTGAAAGAAGGAGATTATGTTCAAATTGATCAGGTATTGGCACATTTAAATACGCGTGTACTTGAAAGCAGCATAAAGGAAATAAACGTTGCACTCGATCTTGCTAATCAAATGTATAATCGTCAGCAGAAATTGTGGGATCAAGAAATCGGTTCCGAAATAGATTTTCTTACTGCAAAAAATGCAAAAGAAACGCTCGAAGCTAAACTAAACACTTTACAATCTCAAATGGATATGGCCATTATCACTTCACCTATTCAGGGGATTGTTGATCAGGTTGCAATAAAAGAAGGGGAATTGGCAATGCCCGGAATGTCGATGATGCAAGTGGTTAATATTAGCGAATTTTATTTGCAGGCCGATGTTGCCGAAGCTCATCTGGCTTCATTAAAAATAGGCGATCCTGTTGAAATCTATTTTCCAAGTTTTCCGGAATTGAACAAAACGAGCAAGATTTACCGCATAGGACAGGTAATCAATCCTGAAAACAGATCTTTTCTTGCTGAGATAAAACTCAAAAATACAAAGGGACAGCTAAAACCCAATATGCTCGCTTTAACTCGCTTTATAGATTTTTATAAAAAAGATGCATTGGTTGTACCTACTTCCATCATAAAAAACGATTTAAATGGGCCCTATCTCTATGTAATTCAAAAAAATGGAGATGCTTCAGTTGCACAAAAAGTATATATAGAAACCGGTTATACAATGAAGGATAGGACACATGTTTTAAAAGGCATAGAATTTGGCCAACAAATAATTGTTGATGGTTACAATAAAGTAGTTAACGGAAGCAAATTGCTAGTTTTATAATTTTCAAATCTAGTGTAAAAGCTAATTTACAATTTTCGAAATGAAAGAAGAAAAAGAGACTCTACATAGGGAATTCAAATTAAGCAGTCTGGCTTTAAAAAACAAAAACACGATTTATCTACTCACAGGATTGTTGTTGTTTTTTGGTATTTATTCCTACACATCTTTACCCAAAGAACTTTTTCCTGAGGTCTATTACCCTACTATTATGGTACATACTCCTTATCCGGGAAACCCTCCCTTGGATATGGAAAACCTCATTACCCGTCCTTTGGAAAAAGAAATCGATCGTGTGAAAGGACTGAAAAAAATCACATCAACATCCTCGCAAGATATTTCAGCCATTTTTGTTGAATTCACTCCTGGCATTGAAATAAAGACGGCTCTCAACGAAGTTAAGGATGCTGTAGATAAATCAAAAAGCGAATTGCCCGACGATATGCCTACCGAACCTATCGTAAGTGATATCGATTTTTCGGAATTTCCAGTAATCAACGTTAATATTTTTGGTGATTATTCAGTAAATGAGCTCAAGCGATTTGCAGAGTTTATTGAAGATGAGCTTGAAGACGTAGACGAAATCTCCAAAGTCGAAATAAAAGGAATCACCGAAAGGGAAATCAAAATTAACGTTGATTTACATCAGATGGAAGCAAAAAAAATCAGCTTTAACGATGTAGAAACGGCTATTGCCAGCGAAAACCTTAGCATGTCGGGAGGCGAGCTAAAAATTAGCGGAACTATGCGTTCCATCCGAGTTATTGGTGAATTTACCAATATGCAGCAAATAGAAGATGTGATTGTAAAAAGTGAAGACAACAACATTGTTTATCTAAAAGATATTGCCGAAGTAGTTTATGGCTATAAAGATCTGGATAGCTATGCTCGCCTGAACAAACAATCAGTTGTTTCTTTACAGGTGGTAAAGAAAAGTGGGGAAAATTTACTTTCTGCTATCGATCATTTGTTTGAAAAAATTGAAATTGCCCAGCAAAATGGCACTTTGCCAAACGATCTAAGCATAACATACACCAACGACCAATCGGAAATGGTGCGCTCCCAATTATCCAATTTAGAAAACAGCTTAATATTAGGAATTATTCTCGTTATATTGGTGCTGTTCTTTTTTCTTGGAACACGTAACTCGTTATTTGTAGGATTTGCCATTCCTATGTCAATGTTTTTAGCTTTTGTGGTTTTCAACTTCCTCGATTATCGAATCAATATGATTATCCTGTTTGGATTGATTTTGGCTTTGGGAATGTTGGTAGACAATGCGATTGTTGTTGTTGAAAATATTTACCGCTTTGTATCCGAAGGATATACTAAAAAAGAAGCAGCCCGACTTGCAGTTGGCGAAATTGCTGTTCCAATTATTTCATCTACAGCAACAACATTAGTCGCTTTTCTTCCTCTTTTATTCTGGGATAGTCTGATGGGTGAATTTATGAAATTCCTTCCCATAACACTTATAATCGTGCTTACTTCCTCTTTATTTGTAGCCTTGGTTATTGTCCCTGTTTTTGCATCAACCTTTATGAAAATGGGCGCGGAAAAAGAGACGGTAAATGCAAAAAAAGCAGGAATGTTAGCGCTTGTTTTATCCTTTGTTTCTATTCTTGCTTATCTAATGGGATGGAATATCTTTGGTGGTTTAGCTGCATTTTTTGCAGTTATAGGCTTAATGAATATTTTATTTCTAAATCGAATTGGCATTTGGTTTAAAGACGTTTTACTTGTTTGGCTGGAAAACTTATACGAAAAAGTAATTCATTTTGCTATTAAAAAAAATAATTCGGGTTGGTTTATTCTCGGTACCGTTGTACTTCTATTTTTAACCATCGGCTTATTACAAGTGCGATCCCCTAAAGTTGTCTTCTTCCCTTCTTCTTATCCGTCATTTATCAACATAACTGCTGAATTGCCAATTGGAACAGAGTTGAGCGCTACCAATGAATTTATGAAAAAACTTGAAGGTCGCGTGGTTGAAGTTTTGGAACCAAACAAACAAATCGTAAAATCAGTCTTAACTACCGTTGGAAAAGGGGCCGTAGGAGAAAATGAAGGGTTTAATATTTCGGACACTCCCAACAAAGGTTTAATAACGGTTCATTTTATCGATTTCGAAGATAGAGGCGACATAAACACCTTCGATATTCTTAAGGAATTAGGCGATGAACTGATTGGTAAATATCCATCAGCATTTATTTCGGTAGAAAAACCAAACGAAGGACCACCCGTTGGAAAACCTATAAATATTGAAATCAGCGGAAAAGATTTTGAAGAACTGCTTTCGCTCACTGATTCTATTCAATATTTAATTGAAGCCGAAAACATTCCCGGTATTGAAGGATTGAAGATTGATTTAAATATTGGGAATCCTGAATTATTGGTCCATATCGATAGAGATAAAGCACGCCGCTTTGGATTATCGACAGGGCAAATTGCGATGACCATTCGAACAGCTCTTTTTGGCAAAGATGTATCCGATTATAAGGAAGGTGAGGATGAATATCCTATTCAACTTCGTTTACAAGAAAGATTCCGTAACGATATTTCTGCATTAATGAATCAGAAAATCACATTTCGAAATCAATCCAATGGACGAATTGTTCAAGTTCCCATCTCGGCAGTGGCCGATATAGAGTACAGTTCTACCTATGGAGCAGTAAAGCGTAAAAACCTCGACCGAGTTATAACCTTGTATTCAAACGTACTGGAAGGTTACAATCCAACAGAAATCAATAATCAAATAAAACCCCTTTTGGCCGTTTTTGATATGCCCGATGGTTATAAATACGAATTTACAGGCGAACAGGAAGAACAAGCCGAATCGATGGAATTCTTAATGATGGCACTCTTAGTTGCCGTGGCTTTAATTATGATTATTCTAGTCAGTCAATTCAACTCGGTTGTTAAACCAGCTATTATTGTCGCTAGTGTTATCTTTAGTACTATTGGTGTAATGGGAGGGATTGCCACTTTTAAAATGGACTTTGTGGTAATTATGACTGGTGTTGGGATTGTTTCTTTAGCAGGAGTTGTAGTTAATAATGCCATTGTATTACTCGACTATGTTGATTTGTTGAAGAAGCGTAAACGAAAAGAATTAGGATTGGAAGAAGATGCACTCCTTTCTGTTTCCGATACAGAACAATGTGTTGAACAAGCAGGAAAAACCCGTTTACGGCCTGTGCTTTTAACGGCCATTACTACAATACTAGGACTGATACCGATGGCCATTGGCCTAAACATAAACTTCTACACCGCTTTAAAAGATTTTGACGCGCAGATTTTCTTTGGAGGAGACAATGCCGCTTTTTGGGGACCAATATCCTGGACCATTATCTTTGGTTTAACATTTGCTACTTTCTTGACCTTAGTAATTGTACCTTCAATGTATCAGTTTTTGTATAAGGTTAAATTTAAAATGAGCCGTATTTCAAATTAATACCGATTATCAATTAAAATGCACCTTTTGTTCACTTCACTTCAAAAGCCACTTTAATTGTATATCGGCATTAACCATTGTAAATTTCAAAATGCTTTTTATGTCCATTTTGAAATACAATTGGTATAATATATTGATTTTTCTCCTTTGATAGAACTGCTTCGACAACAGTTCTAAAAATCAAAAAGCCTGAAAGAATAATTCTTTCAGGCTTTTGCTTTGTTAGTCATACGATGACTTTGAGTCATCGTATGACTACATTTTATAGCTGATCCAATCCTTTATCTAAAATCTCAAAAGTATCGGAAGCAATTACTAATTCTTCATTAGTAGGAATAACCAGGACTTTAACTTTGGATGAAATGGTTGAAATATCCATCGTCTTGCCTCGCATTCCAGTATTTTTGCTTTTATCCAATTCAACACCCATAAATTCCAATCCTTCAACAGAATTTTGACGAGTAACCCAATCGTTTTCGCCAACACCACCGGTAAAAACAATGGCATCAACTCCACCCATAGCAGCAGTATAGGAACCAATGTATTTTTTAATGCGATATTGATACATTTGTAAAGCACATTGTGCTCGCTCATTGCCATCGGCAGCTGCATTTTCAATTTCACGCATATCGGAAGAAACGCCACTTAGTCCTAACATTCCGCTGTGTTTGTTAATCAAGGTGTTGGCTGTTTCAAGATCAATTTCTTCTTTTTTAATGATGTGAAATAAGGCGCCAATATCTAAATCGCCGCTACGAGTTCCCATAATTAATCCTTCAATGGGTGTCATTCCCATACTTGTGTCGATTGATTTTCCTTTTTGTACTGCAGCAATACTAGCACCATTACCTAAATGACAGGTTATGATATTCAATTCATTTATAGGCTTTTGCAGAAACTCAGCAGCTTTGTTGGCTACAAATTTATGACTGGAACCGTGGAAACCATATCGGCGAACGCCGTGCTTTTGATAAAGCGAATATGGAATTCCGTATAAAAAACTGTGTTTTGGCATAGTTTGATGAAAAGCCGTATCGAAAACCCCAACTTGAGGAATATTTGGCAATAGCTCAGTAATGGCATAGATACCATCTAAATTGGGCGGATTATGCAAAGGAGCAAGGTCAATCGTTTCTTCTAAAGCATCAATAACGGAATCGTTGATTCTTACGCTTCCCCTATAACGTTCACCGCCGTGTACTACGCGATGTCCTACTGCATTAATTTCTTCCAAAGACTTTATACTGCCGTATTTATCGCTTAACAATATGCCTAAAACGTATTCTATTCCAAGCTTATGATCAAAAATTTCACCCTCAAGATTAGCTTTCACGCCATCTTCACGTTCGTGTTTTACTATTGAGCCCTTTAATCCTATTTTATCAACCAATCCTTTGGCAATAACTTTCTGTCTGGGCATATCAAACAATTGATACTTTATAGATGAGCTACCGCAATTCAAAACAATAATCTTCATAATTTATTTTCCTTAATGGTTTGCTTAAATGCTTCTTCCTAAATGTTGAATATT
>JAQIBR010000245.1 GCA_027858955.1 Bacteroidales bacterium | reverse complement strand
TATCTTAAAAATACTTGGGATCCAAATCATATTTTTAATCCCGGAAAGATTACTGATACGCCTAAAATGAATACTCATTTGCGCTATCAAGCTGTTGATAAGGCGGAAGAAATAAAAACCATTTTTCGATTTGATCAAGGTCCCGGAATTTTACGTGCCTCCGAACAATGCACAGGATCAGGTGATTGTAGAAAATCGCATTTGATTGGTGGAACTATGTGTCCGAGTTATCAGGCAACTAAAGATGAACGAAATTCTACTCGCGCAAGAGCTAATATGCTGCGCGAAGTGCTTACACAGTCAAAAAAAGAAAATCCTTTTGATCAGCAAGAACTTTATGATGTGATGGATTTATGTCTTTCGTGCAAAGCCTGTAAAACGGAATGCCCTTCTAATGTAGACGTTACAAAATTGAAAGCAGAATTTCTGCAACATTATTATGATGAACATGGAGTTCCTATTCGTTCTCTTCTTATTGCGAATATCAGTAAACTCAATGCTTTATCAATGCCTTTCCGTCCATTGGCAAATGCAATTTATAAAAGCAAAATCATTTCTAAGTTGATACAAAAATCTATTGGTTTTTCAACTAAAAGAGAAATGCCTTTGCTTTATAAATCAAATTTAGACAAATGGTTTAACAAACAAAAATTTATAAATGGCTCAAAGTATCCAAATGGAAAAGTGTATTTTTTTAACGATGAGTTTACACGTTTTAATGATACTGAAATTGGAATTAAAGCAATTTTACTTTTGAATAAATTGGGTTATGAAGTTAGCATTCCTAAACATAAAGAAAGCGGAAGAACTTTTTTATCTAAAGGACTTTTGCGCAAAGCAAAAAAAATAGCGGATCAAAACGTTGAATTATTGACAAATATAGTCTCAGCCGACCATCCTTTGATAGGAATTGAACCTTCGACTATTTTGAGTTTTAGAGATGAATATCCCGATTTGGTAGATGAATCTCTAGCATCAAAAGCGAAAATTTTAGCCACGAATGCGCTTATGATAGATGAATTCTTGTCGCAAGAAATTGACAAAGGAAATATACGAAAAGAGCAGTTTAATTCTGATTATCAAGTGATTAAACTTCATGGTCATTGTCAGCAAAAAGCCGTTGCTTCCACTCAAAGCACTTTAAAAGTTTTGAGTTTTCCAGAAAATTATTCTGTAACTGAAATCCCATCAGGATGTTGTGGAATGGCAGGCTCTTTTGGTTATGAAAAAGAACATTACGATTTATCGATGAAAATTGGTGAAATGGTATTGTTTCCTGCTGTTCGACAAGCAGATGAAAAAACTATTATTGCTGCTTCCGGAACATCTTGTCGTTGTCAGATTAAGGATGGTACAAAAGTTGAAGCAATGCATCCTATTGAAATTTTATATCATGCACTCAAATAATCATCTACAATGAATATAAAAATCAGAAAAGCCAAAGAATCAGATCTAGTAACTATTGTTGATTTTCAATTAGCGATGGCCTTGGAAACGGAAAATTTATTGCTGGATAAATCAATTGTTGAAAAAGGTGTTTTAGCTGCTTTTAATGATTCGGCAAAAGGTCAATATTTTATAACTGAAATTGACGGAGCAATTGCCGCTTCGCTTATGATTACTTTTGAATGGAGCGATTGGCGTAATGGAATGGTTTATTGGATACAGTCGGTATATGTGAAAGAAAATTTCCGCAGATTGGGAATTTATCGAAAAATGTATACGCATATTCAAGATTTAGTAAATAAAGCTGAAAATGTAAGAGGTATCCGTTTGTATGTTGATAAAACTAATATTCGAGCTCAAAAAACCTATGAAAATACTGGTATGAACGGGGAGCATTATCAATTATTTGAGTGGATGAAATAGTTTTTTTATTCAATATTATTTGCCACTAATTCACGAATAAAAGATAATGCAAATACTGTGAGATAAAGCTAATTATGGCCACTAATTCACGAATAAAAAATAATAAGGAGTTTGGTCCCAAAAGATTACTTTTGGCACAAAACCCAGAATACACAAAACGTATACTATGCAAATTTTTTTGTGAAATTTTGTGCTTTAGTGATTTGGTGGCAAATTTTTTCTTCTTGAAGTAAGCTCAACAATAAAACAATTAACAAACAAAAATATGAAAATCAAACTAATCTTAATTCTTATAGCTTAGGATCAAAAACACTTGGATATATATTCAATGGTTTAGTTTCTTCTTCATATATTATTTTCAACTCTTTTCCATCTTTATCCGTGCGCATTTGTAAGAAGCCTTTTACATAATAATCGAGGAATTCTATTTCGCCATTTTCTGTATAAGTAGTCCACACGCTATCACGTATATCCTGCTTATAAGCCCCTTTCAATTTTATATTTCCTTCAGGATAAAATAGTTTGAAAACGCCACATCTTTTACCATTCTTGAATATAATTGATCTAAATAGTGCACCATTTTCGAAATACTCTATAGATGTTCCAGTAATGGTGTCATTTTGATAATATTCTTCCAAATGCAACTGACCAACATAATTGAATACTTTATATTCTCCGCTCTTCAATCCGTTTCTATAATTTTCGATTGAAATCAAATAGCCGGCTTCGTTATAATAATTCCAGGTGCTATCCTTTTTCTTGTCGAAATAATTCCCTTCAGCTTTTAACTTTTCTTTAAAAGCATCAAAAAATATTTTTGTACGATTCAGGCGACCATTTTCTGTATATATAGTTCTAATTTTTATGTGCCCATTAGGGTAATAATATTTAAATTCTCCAACGGGAACATCATCAACAAATTGACCTTCATAAAACTTATTGCTATTTTGATATTTCACCCATTTACCTTGTTTTTTTCCTTGTGCATCGATAGTATTTTGAGCCGATAAAGTAAAAATTATCAGCAAATTGAATACAAGAATAAGTGAAAAATTAGGAAGTCTCATTGTCCACATTTTTTTAGCTATTTTTGTCAAAAATACAAAAGAATCTATGGTAAATCATTATTCTTCCAAATTGGTTGAAAAAGCAGTAGATGAACTATCTAAACTTCCAGGAATTGGCAAGAGAACGGCTATGCGACTTGCCCTGCATTTATTAAAACAAGAAATTTCATTTAGCGAACAATTAGGATCCAGCATAATAAATATGCGAAATAACATTCGATTTTGTGAAAGATGCTCAAATATTTCAGATATGGAAGTTTGTGAGATATGCAGTAATCCTCGTCGTGATGAAAAGCTATTATGCATAGTGGAAGATGTACGCGATGTAATGGCAATTGAAAATACAGGACAATTTCAAGGATTATATCATGTTTTAGGCGGTTTGATCTCTCCTATGGATGGCGTCAGTCCTTCGGATTTAACCATTGACAAATTAACTAAACGAATTAATAAAGAAGAGATTGAAGAAATAATTCTTGCCCTTTCAGCAACAGTAGAAGGCGATACAACAAGTTTCTATATTTATAAGCAATTAAGTGGTATCAAATTAAAGATTAGCACTATAGCAAGAGGTGTTGCAATAGGCGATGAAATTGAATTTGCTGATGAAATTACTTTAGGACGCTCAATAATTGCACGATTACCATATGCAACTGGGTTTTAAGCAAACAGTTAAGAAACAATAATATTTTTACATATGTCATTGATTTGATGTTTGTTTTATACCGATTAGTCAACTAAATGCCGCATA
>JAQIBR010000162.1 GCA_027858955.1 Bacteroidales bacterium | reverse complement strand
CGACAGAGATGTGGTTTTAAGCCTTTTAGTATTTCTTCTTTTGTTGGGATTGTATTGTTATTCAGTAAAACATTGGCCGACATAATAATTCCAGGAGTACAGAATCCGCATTGGACGGCTCCTTTTTCAACAAAGGCACCTGCAATAGTTTCTGCACGTTTTGTTTCTAAACCTTCCAAGGTTTTTATATCTGCATCTTGAAGTTTTGATAATTTGGTAAGGCATGCTAATTTGGCTTTACCGTTTATGTTTACCATGCAGGCTCCACAAGTGCCTTGTCCGGAACAACCGTCTTTGGCTGAAGTTATATGTAAATCATTACGTAAGTATGATAAAAGACTTTTGTACTTATCTCCCTTATAGTGAATTTTTTGTCCGTTAATTTGAAATTTAAGCATCTGTTTTGCATTCTTTCTTTTAAGATTGCAAATTACAAAGAAAAATTGAAAATGAGAGCTTGTTTTCCTATGAAATAATTAGTAAGTCATCTTTTGAAACCCTATTATTTAATTACTTTTTCTTCTTTAATCATTCTGATTTTTATCCGCAAAGCAGCCACAATTAAAGTTGTAAAAGGGCTTAAATAATTGAAAACGGCATAAGGAAGATAGCTTAATGTATCAACACCTAAAACTCCTGCATGGTATGCTCCGCATGTATTCCAAGGAATCAAAACGGAAGTCACCGTACCTGAATCTTCAAGGGTTCGACTTAGGTTTTCAGGCGCTAATCCTTTTTCTTTATATGCATTAGCAAACATTCGGCCAGGAATAACAATGGCTAAATATTGATCAGAAGCTGTAAGGTTTAAAGTTAAACAACTAGCAACTGTGCTAGCAAATAATCCAAAAATTGAAGTGGCCATTTTTAATAAAGCTTCACTGATTTTAGACAAAGCTCCGATTGCTTCCATAACTCCACCAAAAACCATAGCGCAAATTATTAACCAAATAGTGGGTAACATTCCGGCCATTCCTTTAGCGACAAATAATCCTTGAAGAATTGGATGGCTTGTTTCTATCGTCGTTTGAACAGTAATAGAATCCATTAAAACACGGTAAATACTTTGAAAATCAAGTGTTTGTATTCCACTAATTTCTTGCAATAGAGGCATTTGAAAGATGACAGCAAAAATTGCTCCCGCAATTGTTCCGGCCAATAATGCGATTAGTGGTTCCGTTTTCAAAACAATTAATAATATCACCAATGCAGGGACTAAAAATAACCAACCATTTATTTCAAAAGTCTCTTTAATAGCTATCGATATATCGGTCACATTTGCTTCGCCGACAATATCGATGTTTAATCCTAAAATAATAAATACAATCAGTGTTACAATATATGTTGGAAAAGTTGTAATCATCATATATCGGATATGCGTAAATAAATCTGTTCCTGCCATGGCTGGTGCCAGATTAGTCGTGTCTGACATGGGTGACATTTTATCACCAAAATAGGCTCCCGATAAAACCGCACCTGCAACCATTGCTAAAGAAAAACCAAGGGCTCCTCCTATGCCTATAAAAGCAATACCAATGGTGGCTGAAGTAGTCCAGGAGCTTCCAGTTGCTATTGATATAAATGAGCTAATAAGAACCGTGGCGGGTAAAAATATGGAGGGATTTAGGATTTGCAAACCATAATAAATCATGGCAGGGATAATTCCGCTAATCAACCAGGTTCCAGCCAAAGAGCCTACCATAAGCAGTATCAAAATAGCCCCAGTTGTTGATTTTAGATTATTAGCTACAGCACCAATCATTTTTTTATAAGAAACTTTGTGAAAGAATCCAACAAAAGCAGCTACAGCTCCGCCTAAGAGTAAAATAAATTGATTGCTTCCACTTAGAGCATCACTTCCATATACATAAACGTTAAAAGCCAGCATTCCAATAAGAATGATTACAGGCAAGAAAGCTTCCCAGAGTTTTAGGTTCGTTTTTTCCACAATAGAATTGGTCAATTAGTCATAAAAATAAGCGTAAGAATACGGATAATTCTTCAAGCCTCAAAAAAAATAATGGAATGGGTGGCAAATCTAGCTGAGTCAGCAGTATTATTTATGTGTAAACATCAAATAATTAATTGATATGTAATTATATGGAAAGGGTTTTAAAAAGGTGCTTTTTAATTCTTTGTCTTTTTTTAATTTTCTTCTTCAAAAAGATTAAAAACAATTTCTTCTGCACGTTCATCGTCTTTTTCATCAACAAAAACTTTAGCAGCATTGTATGTGCTGGCAGCAGCAAAGCCTGCCATTGAACTTTCAACAAGAAAGTCTCTTACCATGCATTGAATCCCGTTTTCTTTTAAAATGTCTTTTAAATAGTTGGCATTCAGAGTAGTTCCAATAAATACGCAATCTAAGTTAAGGTTTTCCATGAGTTCTGATAATTTTTCTATAAATATACAATTATTTTGGAAAGGAAGCAAACCGAAATTATATTGTATTTTTAGGTTTTATTCGCAAAGCGTATAAAATGATAGAATTCTCAGGAAACATTTATGAAAAAAGCGATCTGCTACTAACAGACCGCTTTAAATGTTTTCACAACGGAATAATCCTTATTGTGAATTGCTTCGATTTGAACAGCAAATATAATAAAAAAAACATAAGACTAAATAAATATGAAAAAGATTTTAGGTTTGGATTTGGGAACTAACAGTATTGGTTGGGCACTTATTGATAGAGATTTTGAAAAAAGAATTGATAATGTTCTTGGCAGCGGTAATATTCTTGGAATGGGAAGTAGAATAATTCCTATGAGTCAAGATGTTTTGGATAAATTTGGACAAGGTCAAAGCTATTCCCAAACAGCTGAACGAACTGGTTATAGGGGCGTAAGACGGCTAAGGCAAAGATTTTTATTAAGAAGAGAGCGTTTGCACAGAGTTTTAAATATTATAGGAGCTTTACCAAGCCATTATAAAAGCTCAATTGATTTTGAGGATAGAAAAGGCCAATTTATTGATAATGCAGAAGCGAAATTAACCTACTTTAAAAATGAAGAAGGAAATTACGAGTTTTTATTTAAATCTTCTTTTGAAGAAATGCTACGAGAATTCAAAGTTTCACAACCTGATTTATTTTACGCTAAAGAAAACGGAAAAGAAACTAAGATACCTTACGATTGGACTATTTACTATTTGCGGAAAAAAGCACTCATTAAAAAAATATCACTGGAAGAATTAGCTTGGTTACTCTTAAATTTCAATCAGAAAAGAGGCTATTATCAGTTAAGAGGTGAAGAGGAAGAAGTTGATAAAACAAAACGCATTGAATTTTACGCATTAAAAGTTGTTGGGGTCTCTGCGGAAGAAGCAAACTATAAAAAAGAGATTTGGTATAATGTAGAATTAGAAAATGGATGGTTTTATCGACGGAAAAGCAAAGTTGATATAATTGACTGGGTAGGAAAGATTAAAGAATTTATTGTTACTACGACTCTAAACGAAGACGGAACAATAAAAACGGATAAAGAAGGTGTTGAAAAACGTAGTTTTAAAGCTGTTAATTCTGAGGAAGATTGGATTGCTATTAAAAAAAGCACAGAGGAGAAAATCGAAAACAGTAAGCAATTTGTTGGTTCATATATTTATAATACTTTGCTTAAGAACCCCACTCAAAAAATAAATGGAAAACTTGTAAAAACAATTGAGCGACATTTCTATAAAGATGAATTAAGTGAAATACTTAAAAAACAAATTGAGTTAAACCCTGAACTGCAAAATAAAGACCTTTTAAGACAGTGTGTTAATGAACTTTACTCTAATAATTATGCTCAACAAAATATTTTGAAAGATAAAGATTTCTTATATCTATTTGTCAATGATATTATTTTTTATCAAAGGCCATTGAAATCTAAGAAATCGCTTATTGATGGTTGTAATTATGAAACAAGAACGTATTTTAATAAAAAGGAAAATGAATATGTCTCATACCCGATAAAAGTTATTGCAAAGAGTAATCCATTGTTTCAGGAATATAGAGTGTGGCAGTTTGTTGAAAATATTCGGATTTATCAAAAAGAAAAATTAGTTGATGGTAAATTAACAACTGATTATGACGTAACTGAAGAGTTTTTACCAACTGAAGATGATAAAGTTAAATTGTTTGAATTTTTCAATGATAAGGAGAAAATTAAACAGAATCAATTTTTATCTTATTACAAATTAAAGGAAAATAAATATCGTTGGAATTATGTTGAAGACAAAGAATATCCTTTAAATGAAACAAGAGCATTAATCATTTCTAAATTCAAAAAACATAAAGAATTTGATTGGCAAAGTTTCCTTAATCAAGAAAATGAAATAAAACTATGGCATTTGCTATATTCTATTTCAGACAAAAAGGAATTAGAAAGAGCTTTTGACAACGAAAAATTTAAATTGGATTTCCCCATAGAATTACGTCAAGACTTTAAAAACATTAAACCGTTTAAGAAGGATTACGGAGCACTATCTGAAAAAGCGATTAAAAAACTGCTGCCTTTAATGCGTATGGGAAAATATTGGAATTATGACAACATTGACGAATATACAAAAGATAGAATCGCTAAAATTTTAGATGCAGAATACGACGAAAAAATAAAAGATAGAATACGTGAAAAAGCTATTAAATTAACCAATGAGAATGATTTCAAAGCGTTGCCTTTGTGGTTAGCCTCTTATATTGTTTATGATAGGCATTCGGAAAGTGGAGATGTTGTTCAATGGAAAAATCCAGATAATATTGATCAATTTTTACATGAGTTCAAGCAGCATTCCTTACGAAATCCAATCGTAGAACAGGTTATCACAGAAACACTAAGAGTTGTAAAAGATATTTGGAATCATTATGGTAATGGTGAGGAAAAGTTTTTCGATGAAATTCATGTGGAATTAGGAAGGGATATGAAAAACCCTAAGGATGTAAGAGAGCGAATGACCAAGAGCATTAGTAAAAACCAAGATACAAAACATAGAATTAGAACACTTCTATATGAATTTAAAAATCAAAATATAGAAGGTGTAATCCCACACTCGCCTAGTCAGCAAGACAAGTTAAAGATTTTTGAAGAAGATATTTTAAGTTCAGTTATAGATATTCCAGATGATATTGAAAAAATATCGAAATCGGCTGAGCCAACTGCAAAAGAGATTGAGAAATATCGTCTTTGGTTGGAGCAAAAATATCGCTCACCTTATACAGGTCAAGTTATACCATTGAGTAAATTATTTACAACTGAGTATGAAATAGAGCATATAATTCCTCAAGCTCGATATTTTGATGATTCTTACGGAAATAAAATAATTTGTGAAGCAGAAGTCAATCGTTTTAAAGACAGGCAAACGGCTTTTGAAATGATTAGTAAAAATCCGGGCCAGATCATTGAACTTGGACAGGGTAGGCAAATCAAGTTATTCGACGTAGAATCTTATCAAGAGTTTGTTACACGAAATTTTAAAAGCGGTTCGAAAAAGCACAAAATACTTTTAAGCGAAGATGTACCTGAGCAGTTTATTTCCCGACAGTTAAATGATACACGTTATATCAGTAAAGTTGTGAAAAGTTTGTTGAGTAATATTGTTCGAGAGGAAAACGAGCAAGAAGTAACTTCGAAAAATGTTGTTCCTGTTACTGGTTCGGCCACAACTCAATTAAAAAGAGATTGGGGCTTAAATGATAAATGGAATGAGTTAATTGCTCCACGTTTTGAGCGAATGAATCATTTAATAACAAAAGAAGGAGAGCCGTTAAAGACAGATTTTGGCTTCTTCGATGAGAAAAAGAATTTTTATAGAATTCAGGTGCCATATGAACTAAAGAAAAATTTCAACCCAAAACGTATTGATCATAGACATCATGCAATGGATGCTTTGGTAATAGCTTGTGCTACACGTAATCATATTGGATATTTAAGTAACGAGCATGCTAAGTCCAAAAATAAACGTTACGATTTACGGAATAAGCTTCGCCGATTAGAAAACATACAAATAAATGGCAATGCAAAAAAAATAGCTAAAGAATTTTTAATGCCTTGGGATAACTTTCCTATTGATGCAAAAAGGAGCTTAGAGAATATTGTGGTTAGTTTTAAGCAGAATTTACGAGTAATTAACAAAGCTTCAAATAAATATCAAGTATGGAAAAATGAAGATGCACTATTAAAAAAAGGGAAAAGAAAACAAGAAAATGGAGAAAATTGGGCAATCCGAAAACCATTGCACAAAGAAACGGTTTCTGGTAGAGTGAGTTTGCGATTTAAGAAAACAGTAAGTTTAAACCAAGCTATTGAAGGTGATTTTATTGTAGTTGATAAAAAACTAAGTAACAAAATCAAATCGTTACGAAAACAAGAGTTTGATTCTGAAAAGATTAAGAAATATTTTAAAGAAAAAAAGAATGTTTTCAATGAAAATAATGTAAGTAAAATAGAAGTTTATTATACTGATAATGAATACTCGGCTACCAGAAAAGTAATTGACGAAAGTTTTAATTCTAAAAAAATACAGGAGTCTGTAACCGATACAGGAATACAGAAGATATTATTGAATCAGCTTAAAATATATAACGAAACTGATGAAAAAGGAGAGATAAAGGAAAGACCTGATTTAGCATTTTCATCGGATTGTTTAGATGAAATGAATAAGCATATTACTGTTCTTAATGGGGGCAAAGACCACAAGCCAATTTATAAAGTTCGTATCTATGAAAAAATGGGTAATAAATTTGCAGCTGGATTAACAGGAAATAAGAAAGATAAATTTGTTGAAGCGGCAAAGGGTACCAACCTTTATTTTGCTGTTTACGAAGGATTAAATAAAAAAGGAGAAAAAGTAAGACAATACGATACTATTCCTCTTAATGTTGTTATTGAAAGACTAAAACAAGGTGATAACCCTGTTCCTGAAAAGTATTTTGATAAAGATAATTTTGAATATCAACTTCTTTTTTCTTTATCTCCAAATGATTTGGTTTACATTCCAACAGAAGAAGAACAAGATAATATTAATAGTATTGATTTTGAGAATTTAAGTATAGAATTTCGTCACAGGTTGTTTGTAGTAAACGACTTTACAGGTGTTACTTGTTATTTTACACCAAATAGATTTGCGAAAAATATTGGACCGAAAGAATTAGATACGAGTTTTGATTCAAAACAATCTAAATATAATGGATTCTCAATTAAAGAAGTGTGTCAAAAACTAAAAGTTGACCGTTTAGGCCAAATTGTAAAAGTTAGTGAGTATTAAGTTTATTCATATTCGGACTGCGGCCTAAAGTCACGCCCCGAATGCAATCAGAATGAAAACCTTAAACAATGCATTTAGAAAAAGGCTATATATACCACATCTATAATCAAGGAAATAATCGGCAAAAGATTTTTGTTGAAAGAGAAAATTATTTGTTTTTCTTGAGAAAGTTACGAACATACATTTTGCCTTATGCAGATGTTTTAGTCTGGTGTTTAATGCCTAATCATTTTCATATCATGGTTTATGTAAGAGAAGTAGAGCTAAAGGTTGGTAGTCTCGGTGTGTCTTTAAGACACGCCGAGACTAAAATCACAGGACACGCCGAGACTAAAATCACAGGACACGCCGAGACTAAAATTACAGGACATGTCGAGACTAAAATCACAGGACATGCCGAGACTACAATCTCAGGACACGCCCAGGCTACTAGAACATTTAATTCCTCAATAGGTATTATGCTAATGTCTTATACAAAGGCATTTAATAAGCAAAATAGTAGAACGGGAAAGCTTTTTAGAGAAGCTACAAAAGCCGAATGCGTTAACTGCCCTAAAGGTTTAACTCCTTCATTTATAATAAAAGAAAGTATAACTCAAGTAAACATTCAAAATCCTGAAAATCAGTATCCGCAATTATGTTTTGACTATATCCATCAGAATCCGGTAAAAGCAAAATTGGTAAAAAATGTTGTTAATTGGGAGTTCTCTTCGGCAGCTGATTATAATAATTTGCGTGATGGTGATTTGGTAAATAAAATAGTGGCCGGTGAGTATGTTAAGTTCTAAAATTAAAACCGAAGGCTACTCATAAACCAATGGCTTCGCTTTAGGCGAAGCCTTCGGTAAATACTTAGGCTTATGATAAAACGAACCCTATATTTTGGAAACGATGCCTACTTGCATACTTCTAATAAACAATTGGTTGTTTCTTTTGCTGATAAACAAAAAGATGATGTAAAAATCCCGATTGAAGATATTGGCGTTATAATTTTGGATGCATTTCGCTTAACTATTTCTCAAACATTAATTTCGAGATTATTGCATAATAATGTGGCTTTAATTAGCTGCGATGAAAGACACCATCCACAAGGGCTGATGCTAAATTTGGAAGGCAATACTTTGCAACAAGAGCGATTTCATTATCAAATTAATGCGAGTGTTCCTTTAAAGAAGAACCTTTGGCAACAAACCATTAAAGCAAAAATTAAGAATCAGTCTTCATTGTTAGATATTAATGGTTTCGATACTGAAAATATGCGTTATTGGGAAAGTCAAGTTGTTTCAGGCGATCCGAAAAATTTCGAGGCTAGGGCAGCAGCTTATTATTGGAAAAATCTTTTTAACGATTATCAAGAGGGCTTTGTGCGCGGAAGGTTTGAATCAGAACCCAATAATTTGCTCAATTATGGTTATGCAATTTTGAGAGCAATAGTCGCTCGTAATTTGGTGGCTTCAGGACTTTTGCCAACGCTTGGAATACATCACCATAATCGATACAATGCCTATGCTCTTGCCGATGATATTATGGAACCATATCGACCTTTTGTTGATCGGGTTGTTTTGGAAATTATGGATAAATACGATACTATAAGCGAATTAACACCGGAATTAAAAAAAGAGTTATTGAAAATTCCGGTAATTGATATAAATATTGAAGGACTAAAAAGCCCGTTAATGATTGGAATGCAGCAAACTACCGCAAGTTTATCAGCATGTTTTGAGGGCGGAGGAATACGGAAGATAAAATTCCCTGAACTTGGATAATCTTAATCGTTTAAATCAATATCGTATTATGTGGGTTTTAGTTCTTTTTGATTTGCCGACTGAGACTAAGAAAGATCGCAAACAAGCTGGTTTGTTTCGGAAACGCTTAATTGGCGATGGTTTTGCAATGTTTCAGTTCTCTATTTATTTACGTCATTGTCCCAGTAGAGAAAATGCGCAGGTTCATATAAAGAGAGTTAAATCGTTTTTGCCACCAAATGGGCATGTAGGAATAATAAATATTACGGATAAACAATTTGGAATGATTGAATTGTTTTATGGTAAAAAAGAGGCAGATAAGCCTGATACACCGCAACAATTGGAATTGTTTTAAACAAAAAATGATACGATGACTTGAAGTCATCGCATCATTTACACAGCTTTTTTTATTTCAAAATATTGACTTAATTAGTTGTTAAACAGCATATTAATTGTGGGTATACTGTGTTCAATATTTCAAAGATACAAATCGAAAGCAATTCACAACAGCATTGCATCTATTACTGAAAGCGATTTACTGTGTTCAATATTTCAAAGATACAAATCGAAAGCAATTCACAACTCATTTCATTAACTCTGTTTTGTACTATTTACTGTGTTCAATATTTCAAAGATACAAATCGAAAGCAATTCACAA
>JAQIBR010000215.1 GCA_027858955.1 Bacteroidales bacterium | reverse complement strand
TTTCAATTTATCCGCATACTTTCTTTCCCTGCATGTTTTATGCAATTGTATAATTTCCGTCCTCTGTATTTGTGTTAATTTTAACTTCATTCATCTAATAATCAATAACATAAAGATACAAATTATTTATTGAATAGAACAACAAAAATAACACAAGTAATTAACAATCAAATTGTTAATTACTTTATCGAAGAATCAGAAATTATTTCTCCCGAAAACCTATTTGGATTGAGTATATTCCCAAAAGCGGAAAGAAAACCGAACATATGGGAACATTTTGGAGTGGGGCATCAGCAAAAGCATTAAAAGGGTTAGAGATAGGAGGCTTTGCTGTTGTAGATATTGACAACAACACTGCTATGTCATTAGAAGCAGTTCAAACCCCTTCGGTTAAAGAATTAAGGCAAGCCGGGAAAACTTTGGTAACCCACTATGCTTCTATCGTTATTGAACGAAAACAGGAGTTAGAATCCATATCGAACTATTTTGTGGCCGATGGATATTTTGCCAAGCAGGAATTTGTGAACCCTTTGCTAGAACAAACCCAACTTCGTGTAATAAGCAAAATGCGAAAAGATGCAAATCTGTATTATTTATATCAAGGCCCCCCAACGGGTAAAAAAGGCCGCCCTAAGATGAAAGATGGGAAAATCAACATGAAAAATATAGATAAACGCCGATTGCGAATGTGTTATGAAGACGAAGACACAAAAGTATATCAAGGTATTGTTTACAGTGTAACTTTGAAAATAAAAGTTAAGTTGGCATATGTAGAGTATTGGAAAAACGGGAAGTTTACAGGTCAATACGTTGTGCTGTTCTCAACAGATATAGCATTAAACGGTGAACTTATTTATCGCTATTACAAGGGTCGTTTTCAGATAGAATTTTTGTTCCGAGATGCAAAACAATTTGCAGGACTGACACACTCTCAGGCAAGAAGTGAAAACAAGTTGCATTTTCACTTTAATGCATCACTTACCGCAGTTTCAATCGCCAAAGCAATTTATTATTTGCCCTTGGAAAAGCATCTGCGAAAATCCTTTTCGATGAGCGATGTAAAAACACTACATCTCAATAAAATAGTGGCAGATAGAATTTTTTCAAACTTAGATTTAGACCGAAGTTGCGAAAAAATAAATCAAGTCTATTGGGATGCCCTATGGTTAGGCAAAATTGCCAGTTGAAAAATTAGCGGAGTATTGCTATATGTGGTTTTATATCTTTTCCTTTACTCATTCTAAAAAATATGCTTAGTGCGACTTTGAGTGTACTTAGCGTCCCTTTGTGGTAAAACAATAATAATAAACCACAAAGGACTCAAAGGATATCACAAAGGTATTCACAAAGGTTCAAATAATTATTTCGTTAAATATTCTAATCAAGAAGCAAAACGTCCATCTTTCAATACCAATTTTCGATCGCACATTCCGGCCAATTCAGCATTATGAGTAACGATTACAAAAGTTTGTTTAAACTCATCGCGCAAAGCGAAAAACAGTTTGTTTAGCTCTTGGGTATTTTCACTGTCAAGATTTCCTGATGGCTCATCTGCCAATATAATTTTAGGAGTATTGATCAATGCACGCGCAATAGCCACTCGCTGTTGTTCCCCTCCCGAAAGCTCTCCGGGCTTATGTGTTAGTCTATGACTCATTTGCAAAAAATCGAGCAATTCAGCGGCTCTCTTTTCCACTTGTTTCTTTGGTCTTTTTCCAATAAAACCTGGTAGGCACACATTCTCAAGACTAGTAAACTCAGGTAAAAGATGATGAAACTGAAAAACAAAGCCTATATGCTGATTACGAAAATCGGCCATGGCATTATCGCCCAAAGCAAATACATTTTCTCCTGCAATTTCCAAATCTCCAACATCTGGTCTATCTAGTGTTCCTAATATCTGAAGTAATGTAGTTTTTCCAGCACCGGAAGCACCGGTAATACCAATTATTTCTCCTGATTCTATGCTTAAATTAATATCTTGAAGCACCTTAATTTCGCCGTACGATTTGTAAATTCCTCGAGTTGATATCATTCTATATATAGTGAATTGCAAAGATGCTAAGATAATTGAAGTTTTTCAAATTTGTAAAGACAAAAAAGTAATAGCCAAACCTGATTAATTTAGTAGGTTACGATTTATATCTATGTGTTATGCTTCATTTCCGATTAAGCTTCTCCACCCTAAAAAACTCAAATATTTTTTTTGCTTTAGTTTTACCTACCCCTTCAACTTTCATCAGTGCATCAATGTCGGCCAGCACAATGCGTTCAATGTTGCTGAAATGATCTATAAGCCTGATAGTCAGCGAACTGCCTATGCCCGGAATGGTCTGCACGAGATAATGCTGTTGGTTTTGAAAATGTTTTGGCTTTTTTCCTTTTTTGCGAATGAAGACAGGTGTATTTAGTTGCTGTTTGGCAGCCATTATTATCAGATGAACTGTATCTTCCTTTCCTGATGAACGGATTACCGGTATTTGCCATGACAAACTGATTGCCAGTAAAGCTCCCTTGATGGCTTCCCGATTAATTCGATGAGTTGTATCATATGGATTCCCTTCTACGATGAACAACGGTATCAATCCTGTCTTTCTCAATCGGGCACATTGATTGAAGATATGGCCATTGATTATTGATTGCACAAAGTCTGTTTTCGTTTTTCGTTCGATGATGATATCCCCACCAATTATGTAGTCTCCGGCAGCCAATTGTTTCAATACTACAGGAATGCCTTTCTTAAATAAAATGTCAGGAATTCCGGATTTCTTTTCACGGTTATCGACTATGATGGTGATATCCATAAATGATTATGTCTTTTTTTCGAAGATACTAAAATTAAAACAATCCGGAAATGATGAATTAGGATTTAGCCTTCATTTTTTTGTAAACCTTGTATATTTGCGCTAATTTTTAAGGTGTATTAGATAAATTCGCGTTAATTTTCCGAATACTTTTAGACGAAAACTTTATTTTCTATAACTCACAAATACATTATGTAATTTTGGATTATGGATATTTTACCATGGAAACAATATTAGTGTTAATCGGTCGGAAATATTTAAAGAACCAGGTAACAAAATGTTTCCAATCTCTATAATTTGTTTTTTAATTGCAAAAATGACAGCTTTAATATCTTTCTACAAAATGCACCTGAGCTTAAAAACAAACATCTAAATTCAAGAATACAACAGTTTTATTCCCTAACTTTTAACGACTTCTCACGATCCACACTAAAGTACGCAATAAGCATTTTCAAATTTTCTGCTTGCAATGCAAGGTCTTCAGAATTCCTAAAAAAGGTAGAAGAAAACTCGGCATTCTGCTGCGTGATTATATTTAATTGCTGAATAGCCTCACTTACTTGATAAGCACCTGTTTTTTGCTCCAAGCTTGCGATAGCAATTTGTTGTACCAAAATAGCCGTTTTCTCAATATTCGGAATAATTTCGGTAAGCTTAATTTTAGTCCTATTGGCCAGTTTTACACCATTACTCGACAACTCATCTATCTCTTTTGTTGCTTGTTGTGATCTCTCGGCTAACTTTCGCACTTCAGCTGCAACAACTGCAAATCCTTTACCATGTTCTCCGGCTCTTGCAGCCTCAACTGCTGCATTTAAAGCTAACAAGTTAGTTTGTCTGGAAATATCTCCAATTATTGATACCCTCTCGGCTATATCATTTATAGATGTCGCCAAAGTTTGGGTGTATTCATTTCCCTCACGAATTCCCTTAACTGCAAGTTGAGCTATATTTTTTGTTTCCTGAGCATTTTGAGTATTTTGCTGAATGCCAGTTACCATTTCTTCCATAGAAGCAGATATTTCTTCAGCTGATGAAGCCTGAGTATCAGAACCTTCAGACAATTGTTCTGCAAAACGAGCTAGATCGAGACTGGAATCAGCTATTTTATTTGAACTTTGAATAACTTCAGCTATGATGATTTTCAGCTTTTCGGCCATGGCCGATAATGATTCTGCAAGTTCGCCGGTTTCATCGTTTTGACGAATTTCTAGCCGCGCTTCTAAATTACCGGAAGAAATAGACTTGGCAAATTCTACACCTTCAATAATTGGTTTACTTATTTTATTCGAAATAAAATAAATCAGGAAATAAAGTACCAACAAGCCGATTATTCCTACATATAATGCATTACGAAATACACTCTTGGCGTCAGCCATAATAACATCAACAGGCACTTCAATTCCAATCATCCATTTTTTAGCAATATTACCAATGGAAATAGGCGCAAATGAAACAAAGTACTTTTTTTTATCCTTACTATTTACATATTCAAATTCATAGTTTTTGTTCCGAAGAGTTTCTTCGAAACCACTTCTAAAACTTGTGCTTTCGCTTTGCAAATTCAAAAAGAAATCTTTTCCAATGAGCGAATTATCTGAATGTGCTACTAAAAGTCGATTATTGCCAACAATATAAGATGCTGTTCCATCAAATGGATGAATATCTGCAATGATATCTTTCATTGTTTCCAAGGAGATATCTACACCCAATAATCCATCAAATCTACCATTCTTATTTTGAATCGGACACGCTACTGTTGTCATTAAAATCCCCGCCAAATCTGTCGTTGTATCATCAAAATATGGATCAACAATTGTTTCCTCATTTAAATCTCTAATTTTATAATACTCTGAATTTAGGTACAAATTATTTTCTTCCAATGTTTCACTGGTTGATTGTAGGATATTATTTTTTCGATAATATACAGTTCGAATCCGTCCATTTCTTTTATCATATTTTTCGTCAAATGCTTTCTTTTCCCAAGACAATCCAACCGATAAGTACGACTCATTATTTTTTAACCAATTTACCAACAGATCATTATAAAATTTATCTCTATCTTTAGGACTATAATTATTATGGTCACCAAGAATATTACTTAACGTTTGAGTGGACACCATAATTTGATTTAAGTCATCCTGTACTTTATTCCTGTATTCGCGGGTATACGCAGTTGCCAATTTTGCAGAATCTTTATAGGTTGATTTTTTTAATTGAAAACTTATATATCCTATAGCTATTGCATAAACAATAGTTGCTACAGTAAGAATATAAAGGTTAAGTTTCGTCTTTAAGTTCAATCGCTTCGTTTTCACAATATTTCTTTTTAATATACCTCAAAGGTATTTCTATTTTGTCAAAACAGCTTGAAATTTTAAACATAAGATTTGTTTGCTTTTTTTTCTTTCATTTAATCAGTCATATTCTGCTCCCAAACAAAGCCTTTTCTTAAAGATTTCTGTAACTTAAAGCTCTTTTAGTAATCAAAATAAACAAATAATTATGTAATTTTATCCCATGGATATTCTTCTTTCTATTTTAGCTATTATTCTATTACTAATTGGCTTAATTGGCGCTATAGTTCCCGCTCTTCCAGGGCCAATCATTTCTTATGCCGGATTGGTTAGTTTGTATTTTAGCAGTCACCAACCATTTACGGACCGCTTTATGCTTATATGGGCAGCAATTGCTGTTAGTATTACGGTTTTAGACAATGTTGTTCCCATTCTCGGAACCAAAAAATTGGGAGGCTCCAAAAAAGGCATTTGGGGAAGCATTATTGGTTTATTGTTTGGTATACTTTTTCTCGGTCCTTTTGGTATCTTAATTGGTCCTTTTGTGGGAGCTGTGCTTGGTGAACTTATTGGTGGAAAAGAATTTAATTTTGCGCTTAAAGCAGGTTTTGGTAGCTTTTTGGGCTTTCTTACGGGAACTATTCTAAAATTAGTTTTCTCTGTTTGGGCAGGATATTATATTGTTATGAATCTTTATTTTTTCAGTTGAGAATCAATGTCGTTTTATAATTAATTTAATTATGCACATGTATATGTGCAATTTTTATATATATTTGCATAAATAGTTGTGCAATGAATGATCTTCTAGAATTATCCGAAAGGCTTATCGGGCAAGTATCATTAGACTTTAGCAGATATTTGCTCCACGAAATTAACTGGAATAACAGGCTAATAGGCATAAAGGGAGCACGTGGAACAGGAAAAACCACCATGCTGCTACAATGGCTTCACAAAAAAAAATTACCTTCCTCCAAGGCAGTTTATTTTTCCATTGATGAACTTTATTTCACTACCCATAACCTGCTTGAAGTAGGGTGTGATTTCTATAACAAAGGCGGGAAAATACTTATATTGGATGAAGTGCATAAATACAGCAATTGGGCAATAGAAATTAAAAACCTTTATGACCGATATCATGACCTTCAGATTGTTTTTACAGGCTCATCCATAATCGACATTTCACGGCAGCAAGGTGATCTGAGCCGAAGAGCAATTGTTTATGAATTATTTGGATTATCATACAGGGAATATCTTCAAATGAATGGCGTGTTAGATTTACAAGTATTGTCTTTGCAAGAAATCATTTCCCCTAAAGCCAATATTAGAAGCTTATTTCCAAGCACTTTCAGACCGTTGGAACATTTTGAATCCTATTTGGCTTATGGCTATTATCCTTTCTCAATAGAAGATAAGGAAGGATTTCACCTGCGACTGCGGCAACTCATTAGGCTTATAGTGGAATTTGATATGGCTGAGCTAAAAGGTTTTGATATCCGCAATGCCAAAAAGATGCTTCAAATGATTACAATCATTGGGCAGTCAGTCCCATTCAAACCAAATTTGATCAAGCTGGCCGAGAAAAGTCAGATTCATCGAAATTCAATAGGTAATTACCTCATTTTTTTGGAAGAAGCGCGTTTGATTAGCCTTTTATACCCTTCAGGAATCAGTATTGCTACTTTGCAAAAACCTGAAAAAATTTACATGAACAATACCAATCTCATATTTGCCCTATCTCACAACCAGCCGGATAAAGGTAATTTGAGGGAGACTTTCTTATATAATCAACTAAAGGTAAAGCACAAAATACGCCAACCTAAATCAGCCGATTTTGAAGTAGATAACAAATTGATCTTAGAAGTGGGGGGTATTTCAAAAGGTCGAAAACAAATAAGCAATCTGACTGATGCCTTTGTTGTGAAAGACAATATGGAGTTTCCTGTCGATAAGGCACTTCCTTTGTGGTTATTTGGTTTTTTGTATTAAATCAGGCTATTTTGAATTCTGAATAAATATTTGAATTATGGATATTTTTCTTTCTGTTTTAAACAATATTGGCCCCATTCTTGGAACAAAAAAATTGGGCAATCCAAAAAATGTATTTGGGCAAGCAATATTGGTTTAATTTTTGAATTTTATGAATCTTAATTATTTTAGCTGATGAAAAAAATTACGATAAAGCATCTTGTATTATTTTTAAGTTTGATAGTTATTGGAACATCTTGTTTAAAAAAAGACGACTGTGGAGATTGTTTTACACCGCCACCTCAACTTGTTTTTAAAGTAGTGAGTGCAGAAACCGGTGAAAATCTTTACACAATTAACACATATGATCTCGGAGAACTTAAGCTTTACTATTTTGATGGAGACGAGACTATATTTTTAAACGTAGAGCATTACCATAATGGTGATCAATGGCTTATCAGCTCTAATGAAATGAGTTGGTATGCTATTTCTGATAGCGGTGAAACTTTCTATTTAGAACTTGACCCCAATACAATAGAAACCATTCATCTGAAAATTGTTTCTGTTTTCGAAAACTGTTGCACTGTTCATAAAATCGATGAATTATTGATAAATGGAGAAGAAGCTGAAATTGAGCCTTATACAAATGTTATTATCATAAAGAAGTAAGCTTTAACTTTTTCTGCTCCAGGTTTATTTGATATTTTAGAGACTGTCTCAAATTTAATTGTATGATGTTTTCGTAGTTTTTTATGGTTTATTGGTGAAATTTGGTGAATTGGTGTTTTGGTGGCCTATTTTTTTCGCCACAAAAACACAAAAACACCAACGGCGTTAGCCCTCACTGAAAGTAAAAAGGCACCAAGATTTTTAAGCTAACTATTTTAGAAAAGAAATTTAGAAAGTTTCTTAGCTATTAACCCACATTGCAGCAATAATCGTAAAAAGCAGAAAAAATCGGTTAATAACTCTGAAAGTTTTCAACAAATCATTTTTGGATAATTTTTAATGATATCTGTTTCAGGCAGTTATA
>JAQIBR010000182.1 GCA_027858955.1 Bacteroidales bacterium | reverse complement strand
TCTTTTTATTGTGAAATTCGCCTCTCCATTCTTTACCGGAGCAAATTGTTTCCCAAAGTTCTTTGTATTCTTCAGAAGATGTTTCATCTGATTTAAGTATTCTTGGGTTTTTTGAAATTGCTTCATCAAAAGAATAGCCAGTGGTAGATGTAAATTTTGGATTTACATATTCAATATCCCCATTTAGATCTGTAATAACAACCGTTGCTGGGCTTTGCTCCATCGCGATGGAAAGTTTTCTAATTTGATCTTCCGCCTGCTTGCGTTCTGTGATTTCAATATGAACACCCACAGCTCTATGTGAAATTCCGTTTTTATCTTTTTTATAAGATTTTCCTCTGCCTGATATCCATTTCCAATTTCCATCCTTTGTTTTAAGTCTGAATTCCACTTCATAAGGTTGGGCATTTTTTACATAACTTTCAACTTCAGGAACAATGGTTTTCTTATCATCTGGATGCATAAGATTAACCCAGGTTTCTAGTTTCATTGGCAGTTCACCCGGTTCATATCCCAACATAGTAAAATAACGCGGGCTAAAATAGATATCATTAGTATCAAGATTCCAATCCCAGAAACCATGTTCTCCCGCATCCATTGCTAATTTTAACTGTTCTCTGGTTTTCCGTAGCGTTTTTTCCTCCTGCTTGCGCTCGGTAATGTCTTTTTCGTACGATACTTTTAAGGAATGATGTTCTTGCCGTAATTCCTGTAATTCAATCGTGAGTTCGGCGATGGTTTTCTTCTGTTCAGTCATAATAATATTCCTTTAAAATGAATGTTATCAGTTGGTGTCCTCAGCATTGGATGAACTTGTTTATATCATCAACAAATGTGATGTTATGAACCCAAGAACTTTGAATAGCTTCATATTATGATGCTGCTATTTTAAATTTCATGAATCCAAAAGAGCCTGACACTGTCAAATCATGTTTAATCTTTCAAAGATAATTAAAATAATAACATATTAAAAATCAAGATAATCCAAAATAAATCTAAATAGAAAAAACGAATACTAATTATTCTGCGATGTAATAGGAAGCGGCTTTACTTTAATACACCCAAATTGTATCCAAATCCTTGCTCGTTTTTTTATCTTGGTAAATGATCCCATTAAAAAATATGTTTATTAATTTCAAATGTTGATTCCATGTCGATACTAGCCAAATAGTGTTCGGTCACGGTTGAATTGGAATGACCCAACATTTCACCTATATCATCCTTCGATACTCCAGCTCGTCTTAATGTGGTAGCATAAAAGTCCCTGGCTGTTTTTACCATCAACGTTTATCTTCGAATCAACAAGTTAGATCAATTTCAAGGACCTAAAAAGTGTTTCATTGAAATTTTACTCAAAACATCCTGTAATATA
Organism: Bacteroidales bacterium; assembly: GCA_027858955.1. GTDB lineage: Bacteria > Bacteroidota > Bacteroidia > Bacteroidales > UBA12170 > UBA12170. Next base: position 5,802 of record JAQIBR010000182.1, on the reverse strand, counting down.
ATAGGAAGAGAATATACTTTAATACACCCCAATTTAATGAACCGCTGTATACGAGACCCGTACGTATGGTGGTGTGAGATGTTCTCCCCATCAGTCTTTACTGGTGGGGCAGCCTGCTCGATTTAGCGGTATTGCAACGGAGAACTGCGGTTGAATTACTGGCTGAACCCTGCATTACATATAGCTTTTGTTAGCCTTTCGTTATTTATAGGAACCAGATTCTAATCGCTACGGGGTTAGTTCCCCGCCGCTCTGCGGCGTAAATATTATATTTGTGCATGAATAATAGCTCTTTTCTAGGAAGCCGTGATACCCCGCTGCTCTGCGGCGGGGTAGTTCATTTTTTGAATTTTTTCTATTGTGAGCATTACTTCTTCTTTTAAAGCTGGCAATACATCTATTTGATATTTCATCCATTTATGTTTCAACCCTTGAATCACATTATTATTGTAATTCAATAATTCTGCTTATAAACTTAAAACTGTTCCCTATATAAGTTTCTTCAGTACGAATAGAGAATACTATCCATCCTTCATTATGTATTCTGGAAGCATAGTGAATGGTTTTATTCATGGGTGGAAATTCTTCTCGTGGGGGCATTGTGAATCCTATTTCGTGAGCCCATTAGCTAATGTGGTATAGTAAATCACATCTGTTAATTGTTTTGTGTTAACCTCCTGTTTCATTCGAATGACCGAATTAAAACCAAGCAAATCTATTTCATCTAGCGATGTAGTATATTTTGCGTCAAAAGCCTCACCTCCCCATGAGTTTGATACTTTTGTTTGTCCTTCAATTTGCTCATCTAATATATATTTGAATCCATGGAAGTTATAAAATTGTTTTATATCATCAATGGCAGAGCGTTCTATGGCTTCTTTCGTACTATATTTAGTCTTTAAGTCTTCGATAATCTCTTTTTTTTGCTTGGCGCCTCTAAAGTCTTTCTTTAATATAGAATTAGTTTTAGAAATTATTTGCTTGAAATCTTTCCAATTTACCACTTCAATAAAAGAACCCAACTTGTCGGTTTTTATGATAACCTTCCTGTCTTCATATACTGTATGGAACATCTGAGCAATAGCATTATCAGTAGTTATGGAGTAGTCTCTAAAGAACCATTCGATTGTATATGAGTCTGGCGAAGAATTGATGATAGTTATATCTACTTGGTAATTTGTAAGTTCGCGACTAGTTGTATCTGAACCCGTTACCGTATATTCTTCAAAGGAAACTAAATATGTACGGGTATCGTTTTTCTCCCAATATCCAATTACTTGGACTGAGGAAGTTGCAAGATCAATTTGCCCAAAAATATTGACTGATCCTAATATACAGATTACGAGAAATAAATATTTTTTCATAAGTAATATTATTTATTTGTATTATACTAAAATAGCTTGACCATTTTTTAATGGTTAATTATTATTTTATTTGTTCATTCCAATCATCTTTAATTTTTGTAAAGATTAAATATTTAATTGAGAGTATACAGACTAAATTTAAATTTGTATCGTCGACTACCCCAAACAATTTTGTAGATTTGAGCAACCCATTTTCCTAATAAAGTTAAAAATCATGAGCATACGTTTTTTCTTTTTTCTTCTTGCGTTCATAGGGTTGTCCTGCTCTTCAGAACAGCAAATCGATAACAATCTTATATTTATTAAGGGAGGTATACTTCTGAATGTTCAGGACAAACAAGGTAATTATTATGACAATATAAAAGGCTATGTGCTTTTTCAGGGAAACGAGATTTTGGATATTGGGACCTATAATGAGGATATGCCGAGCCCTAAAAATGCGCGTATCATTGATGCAACTGGAAAATATGTTTTACCTGGACTAATAGATGGTTTTGCAGTATTAAATAATCAATCTTTTGCCAATGCCTTTTTGGCCAAAGGAGTAACGACTATTATTGGAGTCGATGGAGGTCGACGTGGCTGGTTCTATCCCAATGCAAAACCAAGCCCCGATTTTTATCGCCTCGAATCTGTGGGGGATGATGCTAAATCGGATTCAGCACAGTTGATTGATTTAAGAAATATACATAAGGAAGGATTTAAAATTGCTTTGCTAAAATATCAACTTCGCCCAAATCAAGTGGCTTTATTGCAGCAAGAAGCAAAGAAATTAGGAATGGGAACCATTGGTGAATTGGGCTATACTTCTTATGCCGAAGGGGTTGAAATTGGAGTGGATGCGTTTGTGCATACTACGCGCTACTCTTTGGATATTGCTCCTGAACCGATGAGAAATGCAGTGGCTGAATATCCTTTCAGCAACGATTTAAATAGCCCTAAATGGAAGTATTATCAATACCTCTTTTCGATGGATATTGCTAATCAGCGTTTGCGTAGTCACGCCCAAACATTGGCCTCTGGCCGAAGTTTTATTATGCCAACACTCAGTCTTTTGTATGCCGATTTGCCCGATCACAAAAATCCATGGAAAGATCCCGTAGCTAAAATTCTAAACCCAGCCGACATCAATAATCCTGTTGATAAAATAACAGGAAATCATTTGTATACGCCCGAGGAGCAAGATAATTATACGCAGATGGGATTGCAGGAACTCAAAATTGAAAATATTTATCAGCGCTATGGATGCAAATATTTGGCTGGAAGCGCAACCGATGTTTGGGGAAGCATGCCGGGCATCTCTTTGCATACCGAACTGGAATTATTACATAAAATAGGTTTAAGTAATCGAGATGTGCTAAGGGCAGCCACCGTTAATTTTTCGGAAGCCTTTGGATGGAAGACCGGAAAACTGCAAAAAGGTTTTGAAGCGGATATCCTTATTTTGGATAAAAACCCCTTGGAGGATTTGGAAAATCTGAACAGCATTGCACATCTTTTTAATAATGGTGCTGAAGTAGACTTGGAGCAACTGATGGAATTCAATTGCGATACAAGTATTCCTGATGGTCAAATAGTTTTCCGACAAGCCTATAATCCTTTTGATGATTCTGCCACCAAGCAATTAGTTTTTGAGCCCCAGACAATAACGCTAAAGCCTGAATTTTCTTTTTTGAAAACCATCGAAATGGAAGAGCTCTTTTATATGAGCGATGGGCTGCGGGTAAAGGCCTTTATGGCCTATCCGAAAGGCGAAGAACAATTGCCAAGCATAATTTATAACCGAGGTGGTAATAGAGAGTTTAGCAAAATTTATCCTTATCGTGTGGTCGATATTTTAGCTCGCATGGCGAGTTGGGGATATGTAGCTATTGGAAGTCAATACCGCGGAAACGATGGTGGCGATGGTCAGGAAGAATTTGGTGGAGCCGATGTAAACGATGTGCTAAATCTTATTCCACTTTTAGAAAATTTACCTCAGGCGAATGCCGATAAAATAGGTATGTTAGGCAAAAGCCGAGGAGGAATGATGACTTATTTGAGCCTAATGAAAACCGATAAAATTATAGCGGCTGCGGTAGTAGGCGGACTGAGTGATTTGCAATTGATGAATGATGGCCGAGGCGGTGAAATGGAACACTATGTTTACAGTCAGCTTATGCCCAATTATTGGGAGAACAAAGACGCTCTTCTTAAGGAGCGTTCAGCTATAACCCGTATAGATGAGATAAGCAAAAGTTGTCCGATTCTATTGATGCATGGCACAGCCGATTGGCGTGTATCGCCCACCGAAACAATGAATATGGCAGGCGCTTTTCAGCAGGCTGAGATCCCTTATCGTTTGGTGATGATGGAAGGAGCCGATCATGGATTGACGGAATACAAAGACGAAGCGAATCAAATAATCAAAGAGTGGTTTGACCGATTTTTAATTCAAAATGAAAAATTACCCAACCTAAAACAACATGGGAAATAAAGATATGAAAAGACGAAATTTTATTAAAACAGGAGGATTGATTTCTGCCGCAATAGCTACACCGGCAGTCGCATTTTCTCAAGATTCAATAATAGACAATCAGCTGATGAAAGACAGTCAAAAAGTTAATTTTACGCGAGATGGCCTCGACCTTACCCCTCGTGAATACGCTAGCCTGCTTAGCGAATTGGATAAAAACGAAGGCATCGACATCGATACTTATTCCAATGGAGGTATCGTAGAAAAGTTAGAAAAACGAATGGCTGAAATTCTTGGAAAAGAAAGTGCCATTTTTATGCCAACGGGAACTTTAGCCAATCATTTAGCTTTAAGAAAATTAGCTGGAGAAAAGCGCAGGGTTCTTGTGCAATCTGATAGCCATATCTATCGCGATTCGGGCGATTGTGCCAATACACTTAGCGGACTTAACCTTATCCCGCTAGGAAAAGATAAATTCGATTTTGAATTAAGAGAGGTTGAAGAAGAATACGCAAGAACAGAAGCAGGTAGAGTAGAAACACATATCGGTGTTATCAGTATCGAATCCCCTGTTCGTAGGTACAATAATCAGCTGTTTGATTTTGAGCAAATGCAAGCAATTTCAGCTTATGCTAGAAAGAAAAACATCAAGATGCATTTGGATGGAGCACGCTTGTTTAATGCATGCGTTCATACGGATAAAAGTCCGGCAGATTATGCAAAACTGTTCGATACGGTTTATATCTCCTTGTATAAAAACTTCAATGCGGCCTCAGGAGCTATTTTAGCAGGAAGCAAAGAGTTTACGGAAGGCTTTTATCATACTCGCCGAATGTTTGGTGGTGGAATGCCTCAAGTTTGGCCTTTTGCAGCGGTGGCTTTGCATTATCTCGATGGCTTTTTGGATAGTTATAAAGAGAGCTTGCAAGAAGCGGATAAACTTTTCGAATTATTACAAGAAAATCCAAAGATTGAAATCAATAAACTAGAGTACTCAAGCAATGTGTTTCAAATGAAATTGCAAAATACCAATACTCAAAAGTTTATAGACGCGCTGGAAGCAAGGAATATTTATTTGCCTTCGGCGAATGCCAAAGACGGCTTTATCTATTTTAAAATTAACCCAAGTATTTTACGAAAATCGGTTAAAGAGCTAGCTCAATTATTTCTAGATGCATTGAACTAGGCTTGAGGTTAAATGGTAAGTTTATGAATAGCAGGTGAGTTGACTTCGACAAGCTCTCCTTTAGTTTGTGAATTTGATTGGAGCCATAGTTGTAAACCGTGTTTATATATTTCAAATTTGAGTAATTCCTCATTTGGATTTAGTTTTCATAAAGCAAAACAAGGAAGGGAATAATCGATTTTCATACCAAAACCTTGCGCAAACCTTGCGCAAAAAAAAAGGTTACAAGACTTGATGTCTTGAAACCCTTACCAGTTTTGGCTCCTCTTCTTGGATCCCGTACATACGGGAGACCCTCTGATTAATCCCGCATCTGCGGGACTCTAACCAACTTATTTAACTTCCCAGTTGGTGTATAATTGGGATCTATTAATCGCATTAATAATGATCTGCTTTTTTGTTTCTTAATATACCGCTCAATAATTATCGTCTCTCCTTCGTTTTTAGAAACAGCAAATAAAGCACTTATTTTCCAAGGTCGGTATTTAGACGTATAAGTGTTTCGAGCACTTGAATTATGCTCTTCTATACGCCTAGAAATATCACTTGTGTATCCCACGTAATATTTATCAAAACTTATAGAGCGTAATATATAAATGTAATACATAACCGTAACAAAAAACCCAAACCGAACTGGTTTGGGTTTAATTTTGGGCTCCTCTTCTAGGACTCGAACCTAGGACCCTCTGATTAATCCCGTACGTACGGGACTCTAGCCAACTGAGCTAAAGTTCCCGTAGGTATAAAATTAGGATCGATGAGTTTTTTCAGCAAAGGTTTGCTTTTTTGCTTTTTGA
>JAQIBR010000146.1 GCA_027858955.1 Bacteroidales bacterium | reverse complement strand
ATTTAAAATTAGCAAGCAGAGCCAGCTCTATTCAAAAAAAGCTTAGTATCAGCGATAAAGAAAGACTAAAATTTCAATCTGTTTTCGAGTACAGTGTTACAGGAATATTAATACTTGATAAAAAAGGTCTTATTCAATATGGAAATCGCAAAAGTAGGGAATTAATGGTTGAAAGTGATGATGCCAATTTATTAAAAATCCCTTTTGCTGATTTTTTTGAAAATGAGTTTAAAATCAAAGTGGAGAAAAGTATTTTGAACGTTTTTAAAGTAAATAAAACATATAAAACTTTTAAAGCTCAAATATTTAATCAAAAAAAAATTCATTGGTTGGACCTCAGTCTTGCACCTTTGTTTTTTGAGCAGGAGAATGATGCTATTTTAGTAAGCCTAATCGATGTTACTCAGGAAGTTATCAATATTGAAAAGGAAAAGGAACAAAAAAAGGAATTACAAACATTACTCAATTCTGTTACTGAATCTATTCTTTTTATAGAAAAAAATGGAAAAATTAAAGCCTTAAATATAACCGCAGCAAATCGTTTAAATTCAAATCCTGAAGATTTAATTGGTGTAAATTATTTTGATACTGTTCCTACTTCCTTGCGTAAAAGACGCTCTGAGATGTTTGATAATATTATCATGTACAAAAAACCACTTATTGAAATGGAAATGGTAGGCAATTATAATAATTTAGTATCAATGTATCCAAATATAAATGCCGATGGAGATGTGGACTATATATCTGAATTTGTTCAGGATATTACAGAAAGAAGAGTTGCTGAGGAGCAAATTGATAATTTAAAACAGCGTGTTTTGAGATATCAAATGAACCCTCATTTCATTTTTAATTCATTAACATCAATTCAAAGTTTCGTCATTCGTAACGATTCTGATATGGCATCGAAATATTTGAATAGTTTTGCCCGCTTAATTCGACTTATATTAGAAAGTTCCAGACACGATTATATTTCTCTCAAAAGCGAAATTGATATCTTGAATTATTATCTAGAGATTCAAAAAATGCGTTTTTCTGATAATCTTAATTTTTCTTTTGAAATTGATCCTAAATTAGATACAGATAGAATAAAAATACCTCCAATGCTTGCCCAACCTTTTATAGAGAATTCCATTGAGCACGGAATACAACATCTAGATGAGATTGGGGAGTTAAAAATTAAATTTGTAAGTGATGATACGCGTTTGATTATTCAATTACACGATAATGGAATTGGCAGAGTGGCTTCTCATAATCTAAATAAGGAGAATATTATTACATCCAGTTCATTGTCCACAGAGATTATAAACGAGAGAATAGATGCAATAAATAAGTATTCAAAAAAGGGAATTTCCTATAATATTATCGACTTAAAAAATGACCTTAATCAAGCAATAGGAACTCAAGTAATAATTAGCATCCCAATTGATTATTTCTAAACTAGACGCTTCAAAACCTGCATACTTCTGTTTGGCGAGTAATAATTAAGCATTATTTTACCTTTATCTTGTTTTGCATAATAAGTTGTTGCTTCTATTATTCTGGAGAAACCCCCATAATTAGAGCTGTCGGAATCGAATACAAGACTGTATCCACCTTCTATCAAGACTGGAATAGCATAATCAACTGGAGAAAGATTAGAGTGAAAATTGAATATAAAAATTAGTTCATTACGCTCAAAAACTATAATCTTATGCCAATCGTCGACCCACAATTGCTGTGGAGGGAGGGCGTTTAGGATTTTGTTTAATGTAACAAAGTCGAGCATAGCTTTGTCAAAGTCAGCCAAATACTTATATTTCAAGTCATCTCTGGTGCTCAAACTCCATAAGCGTTGTGCATGCTTATAACTCCAATTGTTTCCTTCACGAGGAAAATCAATCCATTCAGGATGTCCGAATTCATTGCCCATAAAGTTTAAATAAGCTTCGCCTCCAAGACTTAATGTAAATATCCTTATCAATTTAAGAAGAGCTATTCCTCTGTCAACTATTGGGTTATCAGTACTTTTGCTCATAGAGAAATACATTTCTTTATCCATAAGTCTAAAAGCTAGCGTTTTATCGCCAACAAGAGCCTGATCATGCGATTCGGCATATGCAATTGTCTTGCTTTGCCAATTTCTATTCGTCATCTGATCCCATAACTCCCACAAATTCCAGTTCTCGTCATTTTTCTCTTTTAATAGCTTTACCCAATAATCTGGAATTCCCATACCTAAACGATAATCAAAACCAATACCGCCATCTTCTATTTTATTACATAATCCGGGCATTCCACTAACGTCTTCGGCTACGCTAATTGCATTTGGATTGATATCTTTTATCAATTTATTTGCCAATTGTAAGTAAGTAATTGCGTCATATTCAACGCCATTGGTAAAATAAGCATCCCTATCTCCAAAATCAAAACTTATTCCATGATGAAAATAAAGCATAGAAGAAACACCGTCAAATCGGAAACCGTCAACTTTAAATTCTTTCATCCAATATGCTACGTTTGATAATAAAAATTGAAGAACTTCAGTTTTCCCATAATCGAAAATCTTTGAATCCCAGGCGGCATGATTTCCTCTTTCACCTTCGTGAAAATATTGATGACCGCTTCCGTCAAAATTGTTGATTCCTTCATTAGTATTTTTAACTGTATGAGAATGAACAATATCCATAATAACTGATAAGCCCATTTGATGAGCTGTATCAATAAGTTCTTTTAATTCTTCGGGAGTTCCAAAACGTGAAGAAGGAGCAAAGAAGTTACTTACATGATATCCAAAAGAGCCATAATAAGGATGCTCGGCCAAGGCCATTATTTGGATTGAATTATATCCTTTTTCTTTTATTTGTGGTAGAATATTTTCCTTGAATTCAATATAAGTGCCAACCCCTTCTTTTTCCTGTGCCATACCAATATGGCATTCGTATATCAGTAAATCTTGTTTTTTTGGTCCTGAAAAGGAATTTATTTTCCATTGATATTTCTTCTCGGAAGACCATATTTGTCCGGCGAAATCTTTGGAGTATTCATCCTGAACAACACGTGAAATATAAGCAGGAATTCTTGGCAATGTGCCATTATCAGTTTGAACAACTACTTTAATTTTGCTTTGATGGGTAAATTTCGATTTAAATTCTTCATAAGGAAATTTTATTTCCCATATTCCATTACCGATGTTTTGTAATGGGTTGGTAAAATATTCCCAATTGTTAAAATCTCCGATTAAAAATAAACCTTTGGCTGCAGGAGCCCATTCTCGATATATCCATGCATTTTCTTTTTTATCGAAATGAATTCCAAAATACAAATAAGCTGCAGCAAATTGCTGCAAACTACCAAATTGCTTTACGATACTATGCTCTTGATTAATAAAGCGTTGATAACGTTCATATACAGCTTCTTGCACAGGTTCTAACCAAGGATCTTGTTCAACAATTGCTAATTTTGGTATTTTTGATTTTGACATTTAATTGATTTTTTATAAGCTTAATTCTGATTCTAAATTTAGTGATATTTCTTTATAAATATTCTAAATTTTTTATTTTGCATTTTACACATAAACAATTTTGGTGTGTTTTGGTGTATTTGTGCTTTGTGCCAAAGGCATCCCTTTGGGAGTGGGCAAGAAAAAATATGCCACCAAAACTACAAATCTCTAAATTCCACCAAACAAATCTATAACAAAAGTATAAAGTTAAATCTAGATATAATTTAGCCAGCCTCTTAGAATTGATATGCTGCATACAGAAAAGACGGTAAATCAATCGAAATATTATTTTCAATTATTTCTAAACCGCTAATATTTATAATTTTAGATGTAAAATAATCGGTAAAAACAATATTTAAAAGTTCTGCATTTTTAATATTACAAAATTCAAATGCATGCTCAGGAATTTTAACTTTAATCGACTGCTTTTCTGCTAAAAAATTACATAAACAAATAAAGTTTTGATCGCCATTGGTTCTTAAAAAAGCAAATACCGAATTAGAATCAAATGCAGGATTATCCTTATTAGCCCACATCAAATCGTAAAATTGCCCTTCAATTATCGCTTTTTCGTTTAAACTGAATTTTATAATATTTTGATAATGAGTATATAATTCTTGAGTTTCTTTGGGAAGCTTTTTGATATCAAGTTTAGCTTCATAAAGCCATTTTTGGATAGTCGGAATCGGCCAATAATCAAATAGGGTAGTCCTTCCGTCATCACCACTAAATCCGTTTTTTCCGCTTGCCGATTCTCCAAATTCTTGTCCAAAATAAATAAGAAATGGATTTTGATGCATCGTAGCCGTAAGAAAAAAGGCAGGAATTGCTTTCATAGGATTCTCAGCAAAATATTGACTAGCAATTCGTTGTTCATCGTGATTTTCTAAAAAGCGCAGCATTTTATTATCCATTCCGTTTAAGTTTTGCCAAACAGAACTTATTTTGTCAGCTGATTCTTTTCCTTCAACTATTGAGCGTAAATTATCGTATAATCCAACTTTATCATATAAATAATCAAAACCACCAATTTCGATATAGCTTTTATAAGAATCAGAGTTATAAATTTCTGCGATAAAAATAATCTGCGGATTAACTTTTTTAATTTGCGGGATTGCCCATTCCCAAAACTCAACTGGAACCATTTCAACCATATCGCATCTAAATCCATCAACACCTTTTGAGGTCCAATACAGCAGAACATCGACCATCATTTTCCAAGTTTTGGGAGTAGGATGGAACTGCTTTGAATTACCGTTCTGATAATCTATACCATAATTTAGCTTGATGGTTTCGTACCAATCGTGTTCTTGAGGAAAAGCATTAAAAACATCGTTTCCGCTGACTTTTGCAGGATTTTCTTTATAATCTGAAGTAAATGGAAGTTTTAAAGATTCATTTGGCAAATAATAGAAATTATTTTGGGGATTAAAATTAAGATTGAAATTATCGGTTTCGCCAAAGTCTTCAATATGAGCATCTTTTGCAATACTTTTATATTCACGACTTAAATGATTTGGAACAAAGTCGATAAGTATTTTAAGGTTCGATTTGTGTGTTCTTTTAATTAAATCTTCAAATTCTTGTGTTCGATTGGAAACATTTTCAGCTAAATCAGGGTGAACATCGTAATAATCTGTAATGGCGTAGGGCGATCCTGCTTTTCCCTTTACAATTGATCCGTTATTTTCAGGAATATTCGGATAAATAGTTGTTGTTGCATGCCTAATAATTCCTGTATACCAAATATGTGTTACACCAAGTTTTTTAATGTTTTCAATCACTTCTTCTGTAAAATCATTTAGTTTACCACAACCGTTTTCTTCAATATTTCCATTGAAAATTGCTTGGGAAATACGATTTCCAAAACTTCTTGTTAAGACTTGATAAATTGCAAATTTGGCCAAAATATTAATTTTTAAGCTTTTACTAGTTGATAGTCCATATTAATCAATAAATCGGCATTTGGACGAAGTGCCTGAACCATTTTATGCTCTTGCTCCAAAACACGCGATCTGTATTCGTTTTGCGGTTCTTTGCCTCGAACGACTTGTGCCTTTTTTGTTTCGTGATAAGTAAGCTCGATAAAAACAGAAAGGTCAACTCCTTCAGTTTTAATGGCGTATAAACCATCTATAATCAGCATATCAACTACTTTGTAGTCGGTTGTTAATTGATCGACATGTTCTGTAACCAAATCAACGCAAGGCCCTGTTGAACTCATGCCTTGTTTAAATTCGTTGATATTGCGATAGATAGTATCCCAATCGTATTCAGAATATCCAACAACTTTTTCTATTCCGTTTTCGGTGCGCCATTTTGTGCGATCTAAAGGGAGAATTCGATAATAATTATCGATATGCAAGGGTTTTGCAGTAATTCCATGCTTTCGTAATCCTTTAGCAACTGCATGAGCCAATTCAGATTTTCCACTTCCGCTTTCACCTGAAATTCCAATTATAAACTTATCGGTTTTTTTTGCTAATACTTCTTTGATAATTCCTTCAGCAGCAATTAAGTGCTTTTCTGTGATTAATAAAACGTCGCCTAACATATTCTAAACTTTTTATAAAAAATACTATTATTGAGTTTATTTTTAAAACTAAGAAAAAAAATAGCCACTAAATCACCAAGTCACCAAAACCCTCAAAAGTTTTATCATTACTTATTTGTTTTAGTGCAATTTCGTGTTTTTGTGCTTTGGTGGCAAAAAATAAATTTCATAGTTGACCTAATTTTCTATACTTTTAAATTATACTTCCAAAACTTTCTCTATTCCTTTAATCTTTACTGTAACCTTTTTATCAGTCTGAATATCAATTTTTTCATGAGATATTTTAAACTGATATTTAACTCCCTTAAACACAATTTTAAAGCTAATTTGTTTCCAATGTTTCGGAAGTCGCGGATTAATTTCGAGTATTTCGCCATGCAAATTAAGACCTGCATAAGTGCTAATAGCCATCATTACTGTACTTGCCATAACTCCCGTATGAACACCTTCTCCGGTAGTTCCGCCTTGAATATCAACAAAATCACTTCCCAAAGCTTCTTTATACAATTGCCAGCTAAGTGTTTCATCATTAATTAATTGAGCAAGTTGACCATGAACAACTCGACTCAATGAAGAGCCATGAGAAGTGCGATTTAGATAATAATGCAGATTTCGATTTAAATAATCTTCAGGAAGTGAATAACCCAATCGATTCAGAATTATATTTACTTCTTCTTCTGGCAGGTTATAAAAAGTCATTAAAGTATCGGCTTGCTTGGCAACTTTATAGTCATCAGCAGATTTTCCTTCCGATTTTAAAATGCGATCCATTCTATAGATATTCTCATACT
>JAQIBR010000137.1 GCA_027858955.1 Bacteroidales bacterium | reverse complement strand
GGGCTGAAAGTCCGTAATATAATATAGAATTTTATATTACCCGACATACTTTCAGCCCTTAATTGTTGTTGATTACAATCACAGGCTTACTCCGTCAGCCGACGGATTCACCCTTTGCTATTACCTGTTGTCCCTTGGGATTTTTAATGGTGATTTACAATCACTAACATTATATATTTCTTCTTGTTAAGTTGACGCCAATGCGAATCTTCGGGAGTTAATGCCGATAGATCAACAAAACCGCTAATTGAACGAAGTAAAAATATGCGGCATTTAGTTGACTAATCGGTATTATTTTTAATATAATATGCATAAAAAAACCGCTGAAAATATTCAACAGCGGTCTTATAATTTAATAAAACAATTAGCCTTGGTCAATAATTCTAATCTTTTCTTTCAAGCTTAAAATATCTGCTTTAGCACGATTAATTTTTTTCTCAAATTCCATTTTTAGAACATCAGCATTTTTGGTATTAGCAAAGAAGCCAATATTGTTTTCCCATAGTAAAACATCTTCTTGGAGCTTTTCCATTGTTTTCTGAATACCAAAGCGTTCGCGATTCAATTGATAATTATCTACATTCTCCTTCATATTATGAATCTTCTCTTTGAAACCTGAATGTTTAAAATCTATTCTGGAAATATCAAATTTATCTAGCTGCATATCAATAACTTCACGATAGGCTTTATTTAACTTGTCCATTTCTTTTCTTGGTACATTGCCAATTTCAAGCCATCTCCGCTGAAAAGATTTTATCAATTCCAAATTCCCAGCTTTATCATCGCTAAACTTGGCCGTTGAAATTTCTTCAATCAAATCAGTTTTTAATTTTGCATTTGCTCCCTCGGCATCAACTAGTCCTTTATAATGTTCTGATTTTGCTTCAAAGAATTTATCACAAGCTTTTCTAAAGCGTTTCCAAACAGAATCTGAATATTTACGGGGAACAGTACCAATATTTTTCCATTCTTTTTGCAGTTTGATTAAAGCATCAGTCGTCTTTTTCCAGTTTTTATCATCCTGCAAAGCTTCGGCTTCTATACAAATAGCAAGTTTCTTTTGATAATTATTTGCCTGCTCTTCTTTAATCTCTCCGAAGAATTTTTTCTTTGCATTGAAAAAACCATTTAAGTGTCCTTTAAAACAGTCCCAGACTTCATCATTAACCTTTCTAGGAGTAGGTCCAATAGTTTTCCATTCTTTGAACAAAGTATTGAAAGCATCTGTACTCTTATTCCATTCTTTTATAGATGACAGATTTTGGTAATTGATAGCATCAGCTTTTTCACATAATGCCAATTTCAGCTGATAATTTTCATCCAACTTATCCTGAAGTTGCTTATAGTATTCTCTGCGTCGTAAATTAATTTTATCGGAAATAGCTTTAAAACGCTCCCATATTTCTTCTTTCATATTTGAAGGAACATGACCAATTATTTTCCATTCTTCGTGGTATTTCTGAAGTAATTTAAAAGATTTTGTGATGGATTTCTCAAGTAAAAGGCCTTCCGCTTTTTCACATAGTTGCAGTTTTCCTTCAATATTCTTCTTTAAATCTAAATCACGTAATTCATTACTTATCTTAACTTTATCAAAGAATTTTTCAACAAGAAAATGATAATTTCGCCATAATTCACCCATTTCATTCTTAGGGATCATTCCGATTTCTTTCCATCGCTCTTGAATTGCTTTAAATTGATCGTAAGTCGATTTTAAAGTTTCGTCAGAATTAACAAGATTACGTAATTCTTCTAATAATTCTTTCTTTTTATCTAGATTTTCGGTTTGCTCCTTTTCTTGCTGAGCGCGTAATTTGCCTCGTTTTGCTCTGAACAAACCTAATACTTTTTTATAACGAATATATTCAGTGGCTTCCTCAACTGAAAATTCAGCTTCAATTCCACCCTTGGCAATAAATTGTCCTAACTCAATTTTTTCTAGTTCGACCAATTTCTTATCGATAAGGCGACGCAAGATATTCACTTTAGAACGGCTCTTTCTAAGGTCTTCTTCCTCAGACAAAACTTCTAAAACTGTTATAATATCTGCAAGCTTAAAATCTTTATATTGTTTCTCATAAGCTTCATCGCTTAATTCCACTACATCTTTTCCAACTTCAGCGACTTCTTCATCATTTTCTTCATCATCATCGCAATCTTCATCCTCGCAGTCTTCCGAATCTAGTTTGCCTTCTCTTCCAAAGTCATAAGATTCATCATCACTTGAGGTAGTATTTACTTCTTCTTTTTTTGTTTCGCCTTGATCTTCTGGAATATCTTCCGAAAGAATAGCGTTGGGAGATTCTGTTTTCGTATCATTTTCAACTGTTTCTTGAACAGCTTCAGCATTCTCCTCTTGATTTTGCATTTCTGCATCTTCAAGATTCTGATTGAGTTCTTCTTTATTTTCCATTAAATAATTTGTATGTGTTCCTTTATGTGGACAAATGTATAAAAATCTTACTTGCTAGAAGGCTTAAATTTAGATTTTTCGCTATTGAGATATCCTATTTCCAGACTATTAAATCAACTCAAAATCAAAAGAGATTGGATCGATAGCTTCAGGGAATTCCAAATTTTTGGAAACTGTGCCGATATCTTTTAAACCATTGCCAGTAAGCAAAACTACAATTTGCTCATTATTAGTTATTTGTCCTTGTGCTTGATATTTATACATACCTGCATAAGCTGCTGCAGCAGCTGGTTCAACAAACAGCCCAAATTGACTCGCAAGAACTTTGGATGCTTCCAATATTTCCGAATCCGAAACTTTTATTCCGAGCCCGCCATACTTATTAATAAAATCACGAGCCATATAAAAATTTCGTGGAATATCAACTGATATTGAATCAGCAATTGTTGATGCAGCTCTAAAATTGGGTTCTCCACCTGTCAAATTATCTATCAAATTCGAACTTCCTTCAGCCTGAACAGCAATAATTTGCGGAATTTTGGTAATCATTTCTAGTTCCATCAAATCTTCAAAACCTTTGTAAACACCAGCCAAAATCACTCCATCGCCAACCGGAACAAAAATTCTATCCGGCATCACAATCATCTGCTCAAATAATTCGAATGCAACTGTTTTCTTACCTTCAATAGTTAAAGGATTAAAGGCTGTATTACGATTATACCAACCATATTTTTCAGTTAGTTTCAAACTTAAATTGTAAGCATCATCGTAATTACCCTTCACAGGTATTAATTTTGCACCATACATTAACACTTGAGTCAATTTTGCTTTTGGTGCATTTTCAGGAACTAAAATAATAGCTTCCTGTTTTTGCGAAGCACAAATGCCTGCTAATGAAGAACCTGCATTCCCTGTAGAAGCAGCAATAATTGTCTTGATTCCTTTTTCTTTAGCAAAAGCTGAGACCAAAGCAGATGCTCTGTCCTTAAATGAGAAAGTTGGATTCGATGATTCTACTTTTAAATGAAGCGAAAACGAATCTTTTTTATCTATATGCTTATCATAGAAATAAAGAGGCGTTTTTCCGACCAAAAGTGGCGGTAATGATTTTATATTTTCAATTGGAAGTAAATCAAGATAATCAGATTCTTTTAAGTAATTAGGTTGCACTTTTAATTTATCTTTAATCTCTGCATATGGATAAATTACTTTCAATACTCCTTTTAGAGCTTGCCCCACTTTATTTTCTGATGAGCATTTAGTACATAAATAAAGTATGTCACTATTCATATGATATTTGCCGCAATTTACGCAGCGATAAATGTAATTTTTTGCCATAACAACGAAGGTATTAATTTTTACCTAATTTCGCTGCCTATTTATCAGAACTCAATACATTTATAATATACTGAATCCTAGCATGAATAATTTTTTCAATCAATATCGAGGCATAATTTACGCAAGTATCACAGCCTTATTATGGGGTTTTCTGTCTATAGTTTTAAAGGTAAGCTTGGAATTTATGTCGGCAGTAAATATTGCTTGGTTTAGATTTTTATTTGCTTTTTTAAGCCTATTTATTTATTATCTTATTTTTCAACCTAAGAAGTTAGCTATACTGAAAAAGCCACC
The DNA here is from genome assembly GCA_027858955.1 of Bacteroidales bacterium. Taxonomy (GTDB): domain Bacteria; phylum Bacteroidota; class Bacteroidia; order Bacteroidales; family UBA12170; genus UBA12170. The sequence goes on along the minus strand of JAQIBR010000137.1, from coordinate 11,730 downwards.
ATTATTAGCCATTATTGCCGCTTTAGGATTGAGTATTAATTATTTAGGATTTACAACAGGTATACATTTTACATCCCCAAATACAGCACAGGTAGTTATGCAAATTGGGCCTATTTTATTGGGAGTTGTTGGGTTTGTAGTGTATAAAGAACGCATAAACCGTTTACAGATGCTTGGTTTTACATTCGCTTTTGTCGGACTTTCTATTTTCTATCTGAATCAAATTGAAGGAATGCTCCAAGACAAAGTTAATTTGTTTAATAAAGGATTCTTTTGGGTTTTAGCTGGTGCTTTAGGTTGGCTATTATATGCCTCTTTACAAAAGCATTTAGTAAAATTCTATGAAGCTCAATTACTCAATTTGATCATATTTGCACTTCCCACTTTCCTTTTCATCCCTTTTGTAGATTTTACCTTGTTCTATACTTTAAGTTTTGGGCAATGGTTGTTAATGATTTTCTTAGGGCTCAATACTATAATCGCATATGGTTTTCTTGCTCTGGCATTTAAATATACACAGGTTAATAAGGTAAGTGTGGTAATTACTCTAAATCCAATAATTACTTTTCTAGCTATGACCGTTTTGTTTTATCTAGATGTTCAATGGGTAGAAACATCCCTAATGGGAGTTAAAACATTTGGTGGTGCCCTTTTAGTAATTTTTGGAGCAATCTTCGTTATTCATTTCCGAAATAAATAGGCATTTATATTTCTATTCCATATAAATCAGTAAATTAGTTGCGTATTAATTTATCCTGTTTTTTTTGAATGATTGGAACAGGATAATATACATTACACTATGTATTGGAACTCAAACTTTTCGATTATTTTATTATATTTATGTTTAATTTCCTTATTGGATAGTTGAATCTTAATTATTTGTATTAGAATTAATTAGAATAAAATATTAAAGTATGCTTACGTTAAAAATCATCTTTTGGATTTTACTTTTTATCATTTTCTATACTTATATCGGATATGGAATCTTGCTCTATATATTGCTTCGTATTAAACGCTTGTACAAAAAACCAAAATCCGACTTCATCCCGGAAAATTACGAGCCTGATGTTACTTTATTTGTAGCCGCTTATAATGAGAAGGACTATGTTGATGAAAAAGTAGCAAACTCACTATCTTTAGAATATCCTAAAGAAAAAATAAAACAAGTCTGGATTACTGATGGATCTAATGACGGAACACCTGAATTACTTAGAAAATATTCAGATCAAGGTGTAGAAGTATATCATGAAGATGCAAGAGGTGGGAAAATTGGAGCAATGAATCGAGGAATGGAATTTGTTAAATCTCCAATTGTCATTTTTTCTGATGGAAACACTACTCTTGGTAAAGAATCAATCAGAAGAATTGTTAATTTATTTGCCGACCCAAAAGTTGGATGTGTATCAGGCGAAAAAAGAATCTTTCAAAAAGATAAGGATGCAGCTGCAGGCACAGAAGGCATTTATTGGAAATATGAATCGACATTAAAAAAATGGGATGCTGAACTGTATTCTGTGGTTGGTGCTGCCGGTGAATTATTCGCCATTCGTACAGAATTATTCCAACATATTGAAAATGACACACTTCTCGACGATATGATTATTTCTTTACGTGTTGCAATGAGAGGATATACTATCCAATATGATCCTGAAGCTTATGCCATTGAAACAGCTTCTGCAAATGTAAAAGAAGAGCTCAAGAGAAAAGTAAGAATTTCGGCCGGAGGTATCCAATCTATAATACGACTGTTACCGCTATTAAATATTTTTAAGTATGGATGGCTATCCTTTCAATTTATTTCTCATAGAGTTTTACGGTGGACTATAACACCTTTTGCATTAGCAATAATCTTAATCTTAAATTCATATATTACGTTTAGTGAGGGCTTTTTCAATTTTGCCGGTATTTTTACTTTTTTCTTTTGGGGTCAAATACTTTTTTATGTTGCAGCTCTTTTAGGCTGGTTTTTAGAAAATAAGCAAATAAAAATAAAAATACTGTTTATACCATATTACTTCTTTATTATGAATCTATCGGTATTTATGGGATTAAACCGCTATATAAAAGGGAATCAATCTGTTAAATGGGAACGCGCTAAAAGAGGAAAATAATATGAACAGACTAAAAGAAAATTTAAAACGACTAATTCCTATTTGGTTAGGAAAAAAAATCAGAGGAACTTTTCAAAAATTTCTTGGATTAATCTATATCGGCAAAAAATATCATTGTCCTTATTGTAAATTCAATTTTAGAAAAATGCTATCTGACGGGGAAACCCATGCAGTAATTGCAGAATATCAAATTATTGGAAGTGGTTATCGTGAAAACTGCAAGTGTCCTCGATGTTATGCTAAAGACCGTGACCGTCTTATTCATTTATATCTCGAAAAAAATACAAGTATTTTCACAAAAAATCATCGTGTTTTAAATATTGCACCCGAAGCATGGCTTAAAGAGTTTTTTCAATCCTTGTCGCATATTCATTATACTTATGGAGTTAAAGGTGTGGAAAATATGGGTTATTATTATGATAGAACTACTAGAGAGCTCGATATCACAAATTTAGAAATGAAAGATAATTTATATGATACTATAGTTTGCAATCATGTGCTTGAACATATACATGACGATGTAGCCGCGATGAAAGAAATTTATAGGGTATTAAAACCTGGAGGTTGGGCTATTTTACAAGTCCCCTACTCTGCTTCATTAGAAGAAACTTTTGAAGAGAGAAATATTAATACTTCGGCAGAGAGAGAGAAATTATATGGTCAATTCGACCATGTGAGAATATATGGATTAGATTATTTTAAACGTCTTGAATTTGTAGGCTTTAACGTAGAGAGGTTTAATCCTATAAATGAAGATTGGGGAAAAGAGTATATCGAAAAATATGCACTAAATCCTAGAGAAGATTTATGTATTGCGCATAAACCACTTTAATATAATGTTTAACTCAAGTATTCAAATGGTTATTAATTTTCCTATCTTGCTATTTGCATTTGTAGCTTTTTTGTTTTTAATTCTTCTTTTCGTTATGCTTCTTATCTATAGAAGAAGAAACAAGCAACTCGCAATTAATAATCATTTGCTTAATACTGAACTTACTCAATCGAGGAATGAGTTAAATCTCAAATCCGAATCCATAGATATAAAAATCAACGAAAAAACCAAAGAACTTCAAGAGCATATTGAAGCTCGAAAATCAGTTGAACTTGAACGTAAAATAGCTTTAAAAAAAGCTGAAGAGTCTAATTTCTTAAGAAATACTTTTTTATCAAGTATGAGTCGCGAAATTAGAACTCCTATAAGCGGCATCATCGGTTTTTCCAATATGTTATTAGGAGAAATTGATCAACAAGAGAAACCAGAGTTGCACAAAATGGCTAAAGGAATTTCCGAAAGTAGTAATCAGCTGTTGGGGTTGATGGGCCATATTTTGGACCTAAGTCGAATTGAAGCAAAGGATTATGAATTAAAAGTCGATACTTTCGAAGTTAATACTGTAATTAATAACTGTATTGAAAAAATTAAAAATCAAGCTTTAAAAAAAGGTCTGAATTTAGAATTCGGTCAGTTTGACAATTATTTTGCATCTGGCGATAAAGATGCTTTCGAGAAATCTGTAGACCTAATACTCGACAATGCTGTTAAATATACATCGAAAGGAAAAATTAAAATCGATTTACAAGCAGATACAAACCAAAACAAACTCAAAGTTCTTGTTTCAGATACAGGAATTGGAATAGATAAAAGCTTTTTATCCGATATATTTGAAGCTTTTCGGCAAGACGGCACAGGTTATAGTAAAATACAACAAGGTGCTGGGCTAGGACTTCCTCTGGCTCATAATTTGTTACATTTAATGGATGGAGAATTACAAATTGAGTCTGAAAGGAATAAAGGTACAATCGTTACGTTTACTTTATTACGATCATTTGAAAACCAGGAAAAAGGAGAACTCGAAACAGCAATTGGAATTCCATTGAAAAAAACTGCTTTTTTTATTGAAAACCAACCTTCTATTTTTATCGTAGAAGATGATAAAATGAATCGTTTGATATTTGAAAAAATGCTGAAAAAATATGCAAAAGTTAAAATTGCTGTTGATGGAGTTGATGGTTTCAAGAAATTAGAGACCACATTTCAATCAAAAGATGGTTTTGATATTATTTTACTCGATATAAATTTACCTGCCCCATGGGATGGAATGCTTCTCTTGAAGGAGTTTAAGAAAAAATGGCCTGAACTGAATAAGATTCCATTTGTTGCGCAAACTGCATATGCAATGCCGGGCGATAAAGAAAAATTTTTAGCAGCCGGATTCGATGATTATATCTCAAAACCAATAGATAAAAAAGAACTCTTTACTATAATTGAAAATAATATGCGCAAATTTGGCACATTAAAGAAGCTATCTTATGAAAAATGAAAAAGAACTAGCCATAGTGCGGAAGGAGTTAGAAGATATTCAGGAAAAATACGATAATATTCTTCAACAACAGAATGATTTACAAAATTCTCAAGCTATATTTTTGAGGAATTTAAGTCAAAACATCCGAATCCCTATGAATGGTGTAATGGGTATGTTAGAAGTTTTAAGAATGACAAACCTTAATGATGAGCAAGAAGATTACGTAAGTCTTATTTCTAATTATAACAACAATCTTTTATCTATAATAAATGATATTTTAGATTATTCAAACCTGATGAATAATTCATTGCAATTGGAATCTGATTATTTTGAAATTGAGAATTTGGTTGAAGAAATTACTGAACTTCTTCATTATAAAATTGAAGGTAAAGGACTTAAATTAGTATTAAAAATCGATAAGCAAATTCCCGATTATTTATATGGTGATCAACATAGAATTAAGCAAATTTTGATCAATCTTTTAAATAACGCCATACAACATACGCGTGAAGGTGAGATAATCTTAACTATTGAACAATTAAAACAAGAGAACCAAAAATCTGTTTTAAAATTTAGTGTAAAAGATACAGGATTTGGTATAGAGAATAGTTTAATTCGTACACTTAAAAAAGAATTAAACTCCAATGAACTGACAACTAAAATTTCTTTAAACGGCGTAGGCTTAGGTCTGGCAATTGCTCAGTCGCTTTTAAAGCTTATGGACGCTCAATTATCGATTGAAACAGAGCTTGATAAAGGAAGCGACTTTTGGTTTACACTCGCAATTCCTACTCGTCATAAAAATCGCTCAGGCATTTTTAATGAAAATAATCCAGGACAGCGAACATTGAAAATATTGCTTGTAGAGGATAATATGCTTAATCAAAAATTTGCGAAAGTTACTCTATCTAAACAAGGCCATTATCTCGACATTGCAGAAAATGGTAAAATTGCAATCGAAAAATTTAAGTTAGATACATACGATCTAATCTTAATGGATATTCAGTTGCCAATTATGAGTGGAATTGAAGCAACAAAAGAAATTCGCAAAATGGAAAAGGAAAAAAATATTGATCCAATAAAAATTATTGCTGTAACTGCCTTTGCACTTGATAATAAACGTGAGGAATGTATGGCTGCAGGAATGGATAATTTCTTGGCAAAGCCATTTAAGCCAACTCAGTTAATAAAGATGATTGATGAGATAAAATTTAGCTAATGCGTATCATACTTAATTTAAGGGAAGTCATAACATAAGGTTAAATTTTTTAAGAATTACTAAATCTACTAAGCAATCGCAATTTGGGAACCATACTTCAAATAGGTTTATTTCTGATTGTCAATTTTTAAATAAATTCAATGGTATGAATATAAAACCTATTCAAAAAAAATATTTGGATGACCGATTGCTTCAAAGCTCTGAAAGAGCTTAATTCTAATAACCGTGGGTGCAAACCCACGGTGCTGAGCAAAACTTAATAAACAGCCCTGAATGGGCTGAACTTCAATATTTTGGAATTATTTAATTCATAGCCATTCTATGTAGTCCCAATAGAATTCTTATTCATTTATATATTCATTAATGTTGTAGTTCAATCCCTTTGGGGCTGTATATCTAATCGTTACGTTTCCGTGGGTTGCACCCACGGTTATTTATATTTAGCCACTTCGTGGCACTTTTAAAAATAATCAATTTAGAGTAAACTTAATTTATATCTGAAATTTATCAACTTGTGTAATTATTAATAAGTAGTTTAAAATTCCTGATATAAGGTCTACTTATCATTAATATTTAGAAAATAGAAACAGAAGTTGGTTATATAAATAATAGGAATTATTTTTATACTTTTCCATCAAAATGAAAATGATAGCTTAATACTTTGAGTTCCTGTAATTAAGAAATTAAATAGCAAGGAAATTTATTAATCTATACTATAGTATTCAATGTCAACATTTTATCATTAAATGAACCTGAATGTAATACAAATTGTTGTGTCAAACGGCTATGCATTTCCAATAAAACTTCAGTGTCGCTAAATAATTTTGAAACACTATCGTTTAGCAAATGCCTTACCGTTAAAAGGCTCAAATTTCTGTTGTATTTAACAATGTAATCTGTTTGAAGTTGTTTTAATATTTCTTCTAATTGTAAAGGATTTTCATCGGTTATCAAAGAAAAATTAAGAGCCGAATTTTGTATCAATCTTATATGAAAATGATAAATAGAAAACAGTTTTAGAATTTGTGTTAATTTTTCGGCATCAATAAATGTAAAATCACGCGAAGCGATTGTAAATAAAATCTGATTCTCTTTGATGATAAAAGAAGGAATTTCTCCATCAGATTTACTATTTTCGTCAATCAAACTCGCTATTTTGGGATCTGCATAAGAGCGAATATATAAAGGAATTTGTTTGGCTTTCAATGGTTGTAAAGTTCTTGGATGTATTACACTTGCTCCGTAAAATGCTAATTCAATTGTTTCGTGATATGATATATGTTTCAAGATTTTTGCATTTGCAAATAATTTAGGATCTGCATTTAAAATTCCGGGAACATCTTTCCAAACAGTTAGCTCAGAAGCATTCAAACAATGTGCAAAAATAGCTGCCGAATAATCAGAACCTTCTCTTCCAATTGTTGTTCTTAAACCTTCAATAGTTCCGCCAATAAAGCCTTGCGTAATCACTAAATTGCAATTTACAAATGCTTCAGCAAGTTTTACGGATATCTTTTCTTTTGTTCTGGTCCAATCTACTCCTGCATCACGATATTTATCATTTGTAATTAAAAATTCAGATGCATCAAATCTGCAATTCTTTGTCCCACAATTATTTATAAACTCGGATAAAATTAAACTGGAAAGCAATTCGCCATAACCAACAGTTTGATCATAAGAAAAATCGTACGACTCTTTTGCTGATTGCAACAGTTTTGCTTCTAATTGATCAAAACAATGATTAATTTCTTCATGAACAGAATGATCATTTTCGAAAAGCTCTCCAATAATATTAAAATGGAAAGATTTGATTTGATTTAACTGATTTTGTTTATCTGAATCATCTTTACGATAAAGCTCAAGCAGTATTTCAAAAGCATTGGTCATTTTTCCCATAGCAGAAATGACGAAAACCAATTTTTCCGACTTTTGTTTCTCTATTATTGGAAGAAGCGAACGAATACTATCGGCATCTTTTACAGATGCACCACCAAATTTATAAACCAGCATAAACTATTTTTCACAAAATTAATCATTTTGCATTGCTAACAGAGGTGCTTTTTCATTAAATTGAGCAAATCAGATTTTTTAATGGGTTTTGAAATATAATCATCACAACCCATACTTAAAGCCAATTCCCTATCACCCGCAATGGCAAATGCTGTTTGGGCAATTATTGGCAACTCGGGATATGCTTTTTTGATGACTTTTGTAGCTTCAAATCCATTTAAATCGTGCAATTTAACATCCATCAATATGATATCGGGACATTCTTTATTCAAAACTTCATCAATTGCATCTTTGCCGCTGATTACATGTTTTATTCTTATTTTGGTAGGTTTTAAAATATACATTAACAGCTCGTAATTGGAGAGCCAATCTTCTGCAATAAGTACGTATTTATAGCTCCAGTCTAAAATTTGCATTTTTTGTATTTGTTAGTCTTATAGTTTCCAATTTAGTCGAATCAGTTTTATTCTGATGATACACATCAAGAATATTTATGTTAATTCAGTGCAAATATACATATTAGTTGCAAAGTAGGTCTTGAGCAATATTTTCATTTATTCCAAGCTCTCATATAATATTTAGGATATCTGATTATTATTAATGTTATCAATATTGGAAAAAGTATAAAGTTTGAAAATTAACCTTTCAATTTTGGAGAGCTTTATTGATTTTTACTAAAGGCATCCCTTCGGCAGTGACATTTTTTTTCGCACATCAAATAACCAATTAACCGACTATTGTAATTCCATAGAAGCTATAATTTTATTTACTTTATTTTTCAATTGATTATAAATCACATTAAAATCTTCTATTTTATCAAGCGGTGATTTTACACCAAAATAATATTTGATTTTTGGCTCTGTTCCACTAGGGCGTACTGAAATTTTACTTCCGTCTTCTGTAAAGAACTGTAATACATTCGATTTGGGTAAATCAATCTTCTGCTCAATACTATTCTTTAAATCGAAATGAATTTGCTTTTGATAATCTTTAATCGAAATAACTTCAGAATTATTAATGATTTTTGGTGGGTTATTTCTATAAGAGACCATAAGAGCTTGAATCTCTTCTGCACCTGCTTTTCCTTTTTTAACTACCGAAATCAGAGTTTCATAATAGAAATCGTACTCTAAATAAATTTGTTTTAAAAGATCGTATAATTTCATTCCCTGATCAGACGCCCAAGCAGCTGTTTCAGCAATCATAGCACAGGCACTTACTGCATCTTTATCACGAACAAAATCGCCCACAAGAAAACCATAGCTTTCTTCACCTCCACCGATAAATGTTTTCTTACCTTCTAATTGTTTTATTATATCGGCAATAAATTTAAATCCTGTCAGTACATCGTAAGAATCAATACCAAATTTATTAGCCATATCAATAAGTAACTCGCTGGTAACAATAGTTTTAACCATAAATTGATTACCATCGAGCAACTCATTTTCCTTCCATTTTGTAAATAAATAGTGAGTCAATAAAGCTGCTGTTTGATTGCCGTTTAAAATAATAAATTCATTACTGTCATCGCGCACAGCAATTCCAACTCTGTCGGCATCAGGATCGGTGGCCATTACTAAATCAGCACCAATCTCTTTTGCTTTGTCGATAGCCATTTTTAAGGCTGCTGTTTCTTCAGGATTTGGAGATATAACAGTTTCAAAATCACCACTCACAACATCCTGCTCAGGCACATTAAACACTTGAGTAAATCCAAATTCTTTTAATGCCGTTGGAACAAGTTTTACACCGGTTCCATGAATGGGTGTATAAACAATTTTTATATCGTGATGTTTCTTAATAATTTCAGGCGATAAACTTAAAGTTTTTAATGCATCTAAATATCGTCGGTCAATTTCTGAGCCAATTTCACTTTGTAGAGATTTGTTTCCTAGAAAATTAACTTCATTTATATCTGTAACCTTTTGGGCTTCAGCTACTACATTAATATCATGCGGATTTATTAATTGTCCGCCATCGTCCCAATATACCTTATAACCATTGTATTCTTTAGGATTATGCGAAGCAGTAATCATAATTCCAATCTGAGCTTTCAATTCTCGAATGGCAAAAGATAATTCAGGCGTTGGTTTTAATTCATCAAAAAGATAAACCTTTATTCCATTGGCTGTCAGCACATCGGCGGTAATCTGTGCAAAAAATGTATTATTATTCCGACAATCATAAGCGATTACTGCACTGATTTGCTCAACTTCCGGAAACATTTTCAAAGCATAATTTGCTAAGCCCTGTGTTGCCATTCCAACCGTATATTTATTCATGCGATTTGTTCCAACGCCCATTATACCTCTTAAACCACCGGTACCGAATTCTAAATCACGATAAAACGATTCAATTAATTCTTGTGGATCATTATCAATCATATGCTTGATGGCTTCTTTGCTTTTGGTATCATATTCGCCGTTTAGCCAAACATTTGCTTTTTCTAAGATTTCGGGTTCAATAAATTTCTTTTCCATATCATAATTATTTAAAAATCGACATTAAACTAACTGAAAACATTAAAAGTGATGTTATTTCGAAAATGTCTTCTTGTTGGACTAAAGCCCATTTAACTATTTGGTTATCAATTGAAGCTATCTAAAAAGGTGTAATAAACCTTATTATTTGCTTTGTGTACCTTTGTGTGAACTTTGTGATCCTTTGTGGTTCAGCTATTTATGTTTAACTTCGTTAAGGGCTACGCCATTTACCACAAAGTCACACTAAGGAGGCACGAAGATACACAAAGAACTTTTTAGACAGTCTCAATACATATTACTGATGTACAAGGTTTTAGCCCAAACTCAGATACCAATAGTCACTTTTCAAATTGGATTCAAAATTAATCATTCAAAATTCACATAAATATATCGAATTTAAAAGAGAATTCAACTATTTAATTTGAAATTCCTAAAATCCTGACCAAACATTCTAAAATTAAATACCTTTGTACACTATTTTCCACTATAATTCATAAATATGCATAACTTCTTAGCTCAACTTCCTAAAGCAGAATTGCATAACCATTTAGATGGTTCACTTCGCATTGAAACTATTTTAGATTTAGCAAGGAAGGATTCAGTTAAATTACCAACTTTCGAATATAACGATCTCAAAGGATTATTGATAAATGATGAAAATTGCCAAAGTTTAAAGGAATATTTTATTCCATTCGACATCAGTTTATCTGTTTTGCAAACTGAAGAAGCCCTGGAACGGACTACTTTTGAACTTTTGGAAGATGTTCATAAAGAGAATGTAAAATATCTTGAAATTCGATTTTCACCTATTTTGCATATTAAAGAAGGCTTAAGTCTTGATAAAATAGTTGAAGCTGTTCTTCGTGGTAAAAAACAGGCAGAATATAATCTTGGCATAAAAAGCGGAATAATTATTTGTGGATTACGTCATAATACTCCAGGTCAAAATTTGGAACTTGCAAATTTGGCAGTTAGATATATGAATAAAGGAGTTATTGCATATGATTTAGCTGGTGAAGAATTTGGACGTCCTGCATTAGATCATGTTAAAGCATTCGAATATGCTTTTCAACACAATTTAGCACGTACAGCGCATGCCGGCGAAGCTGATGGAGCACATTCTATTTACGATGCTATTTATGGTTTAAAAGCCAATAGAATTGGACATGGCACTCACCTTTTTCAGGATGCTGATTTATTGAAATATATTCGCGATGAGCAAATTCCTTTAGAAGTATGTTTATCTTCGAATTTGCAAACTAAAGCAGTTGATTCATTAGACAAACATCCTATTCAGGATTATTTTAAGCAAGGCCTTGTAATTACCTTAAATACTGATAGTTATTTGATTTCAGGCACAACACTAACAAAAGAATTTGAGTTAGCCGTTAAACATTATAAATTCGACAAAAAAGAAATTGCGCAACTTACACTTAATTCTTTTCAATCTGCTTTTCTCCCATTCGACGAAAAACAGGATTTGATTAGTAATGCTCAAAATGAACTAAAGATTCTATTAGCTAATCATATATAATGTCTAAAAATTATTTTGATATGCACAAAATGCAAATTTCAAATTTTACACAAGCCTCCAATCGTTTTTT
>JAQIBR010000150.1 GCA_027858955.1 Bacteroidales bacterium | reverse complement strand
GCATAAGCAACAGCATCAACACAAATAAGAGCACCTGCATTATGAACTGCTTTGGTAATTTCTTTAATCGGATTTATAGTTCCTAAAATATTGGATACGTGAGCAAGCGTAACTAATTTAGTTCGCGGACTAAGCAAGGCTTTCAAATCTCTTAAGTCGAATTGCATAGTTTCAGGCTTGAGTTTCCAGATTTTTACAATAATTCCCTTTTTTCGTAGATCCATCCAACAGGAAACATTTGCTTCATGATCGGAATTACTCACGATAATTTCATCGCCTTCTTTCCATTGTTGACTTAATGTCAGACTTAAAATCCGCAAAAGCATAGATGTTGAGGAACCAACAACAATTTCCCTTTTTCTTTGAGCATTAATAAATTCAGCTATTTTTTTCGTTGATTCATCCAATCGCTTTCCAGATTCCCGAGAAACAACATAAGAAGCGCCCAATTGGACATTTGTATTACTTAAATAATCGGAAATACGATTAATAACTCCGCTAAGAACCTGAGATCCTCCGGCATTATCCATATATACAAAATTGCGTTTAAGCGCAGGGAATTGTTTGCGAACAAAAGAGATATCTAGTTTGGTTTGTGCTGACATAAGACATTAGATTTTGCACTAAAAATACACAAATTTTTGAAGGGGTTGATGTTAAAAACTGAAGGTGTATGACTATATCCTGTCTACATCTCGACAAGCTCGATGTGACATGTTCATGATTAAGAGCGTGCTTGATGTGTAAGTCGCCGGTTATATGTCAGTTCGAGCTTGTCGAGAAGAATTGTCAGTTCGAGCTTGTCGAGAACTCCAAAACCGCATCACTAATAAACTTCAACTGCTCATCAGTCATTTCTGTATGAATTGGTAGTGAAATCACATTGTTGGACAATTTTTCAGCAATTGGAAATGAGCCATCTTCGTAGCGATCATCTTTATATGCTTTTTGCTGATGAAGCGGAACAGGATAATAAACAGCATTGGAAATGCCCTGATCGCTCAAATGTTTTTGTAATCCTGCCCGATCGACATTATTCAATATCAAAGTGTACTGATGGAAAACGTGATTAGTAAATTTTGCTGTTATTGGAGTAGTAATTTTTTCGCAAGCAGCAAAAGCCGAATTATAATAATTAGCTGCATAGTTCCGTGCTTTTGCAAAATCATCCAAATGTGGAAGTTTTACTTTTAAAACCGCAGCTTGAATACTATCTAGACGTGAATTTATACCAACATAATCATGATAATAACGAACCTTCATTCCATGATTTACAACAGCTCGCATTTGCTCTGCCAATTTATCATCATTGGTAAATATTGCACCACCATCACCGTAAGCACCAAGGTTTTTAGATGGAAAAAAGGAAGTAGTTCCAATATGCCCGATAGTTCCTGCTTTCTTTACGCTTCCATCCTTAAAAGTATAATTAGCTCCTATTGCCTGTGCATTATCTTCAATTACAAAAAGATTATTTTCATCTGCAATTGCCATAATCTCATCCATATTGGCACACTGTCCAAATAAATGAACAGGAACAATGGCTTTGGTTTTTGATGTAATGGCTTTGCGAATAGCAGATGGATCAATATTCATTGTGTCTTCCAAAACATCAACCAAAACAGGCGTAAGTCCAAGTAAAGCAATGACTTCGGCAGTGGCAATAAAAGTAAAAGTAGTGGTAATTACTTCATCGCCAGGCTTTAAATCTAGAGCCATCATAGCCACTTGAAGTGCATCCGTTCCGTTACCACATGGAATTACATGCTTTATTCCCAAATACTTTTCCAAATCTTTGGCGAATTCAGCAACTACTGATCCATTTATAAAAGACGCATTATCAAGCACTTTTTGAATCTCTCTGTCAATTTCAGTTTTCAGTCTTCTATATTGACCTTGAAGGTCGACCATTGGAATATTCATATAATAAAATGTCTACATTAATAATATTTAGTGCTTTTTTGGTGTTTTTGTGATTTAGTGGCGAAAAAAAAGCCACCAAAACTCCAATTCACCAAATCTCACAAAAAAATCAAAACAAGAAACTACGAAACATAATACAATTATATATTAAAATGTTTCCAAAAGATGCCAATAACAGTATTGGAATTTTTTTTCAAATATAGCGTCTTTGTTGAAATAATTGAAAGTTTCCAGACATTTTACAAGACAAACGCATTTTAATTTAACCGCAGACCTGCCTGCAGCAGGCAGGGAGCCACAGAGAATTTAAACAGAGAGCAGCAAAGACAATGAATTACTGCTTGTTAATTCTTTGCGAAACTTAGCGTTTTCTCTGCGTCCTAGCGGTAAAAATATATAGTTTGCAATAATTAAAAGACATGCTAAATAGTTACGATTTTTATTCAAATAGAGCAGCTTTATTGAATAACAGAAAGTTTCTAGACAATTTCTATAATACCTGCAAAGAGCAAAGAGTGAATTCTTATCTTTGTTGAAAATCAAAATAAATGCGCATTATTTATTCTCTTTTTATCTTATTCTATGGTTTTAGCATTCGACTTGCTTCAGTTTTTGATTCAAAAGCTGCGCTTTGGATAAACGGCAGAAAAAATATTTTTAAGAAAATAGAAAATGCTTTAAAAGAAAACTCAAAGCCTTTAATTTGGATACATGCTGCCAGCTTGGGTGAGTTCGAGCAAGGCCGACCTATTATTGAAGCGCTTAAAGCAAAACATCCTAAATATGGTATTCTGCTGACTTTCTTTTCACCTTCGGGCTATGAAGTACGAAAAGATTATGAATTAGCCGACTTCGTATTTTATCTTCCTTTAGATACACCTAAAAATGCATGTCGTTTTCTTGAAATAGCACTAATTAAGCTTGCCATTTTTATTAAATACGAATATTGGTATAACTATCTGAATATCATCCATAAAAAAGAAATTCCAATCATTTTTGTATCGGCTATTTTTAGAAATAAACAGCCCTTTTTCAAATTTTATGGTGTTTGGTTTTTAAAGCATTTAAAACAAATCAATTGGTTTTTTGTTCAGAATCAACAATCGTTTTATTTATTGGAAAATGTTGGAATTTTAAATGCCGATATTTCCGGCGATACTCGATTTGACAGAGTAGCGAAGATTGCACAAAATGCAAAAGCAAATAATTTGGTTGAGATATATAAAGGCAATGCAAAACTGCTATTGGCAGGAAGCTCTTGGCTCGATGATGAAGCATTAATTTATCCTCTACTTAATAAATTTCCTGAGCTTAAAATTATTATTGCTCCTCATCAAATAGATGAAAAACATATCCAAAACATCAAGAAAAATGTCGCAGACAAATTTGTTTTATACTCCAAGGCAAATATTGATAATGTAAACGAAAAACAAGTTCTGATAATTGATAATTATGGATTGCTGTCGAGTCTATATCGCTATGCCGATTTTACTTTTATTGGCGGCGGATTTGGAGTTGGAATACACAATACTTTAGAAGCTGCTACTTTTGGCATGCCAATCTTTATCGGTCCAAATTATAAGAAATTTCAGGAAGCAAAAGATTTAGTTGAACTTGGAGCTGTAGAAGTTGTTAAAGATAGTCTTCAACTTGAAAAAAGCATCCTTCATTTACTCACTTTTAGCGAAAAAAGACTGCACAAAGGACAAATATCGCGCGATTATGTAAAAAGCAAAACAGGAGCTACAAATCACATTATTAGTTATTTAGAACGTACGAATATTCTTTAAAATGAAACAAATTCGTTGGGGAATTATTGGCTGCGGAAATGTTACCGAAACAAAAAGCGGGCCTGCATTTAAACAAATTACAGGATCGAGCATTGTTGCAGTAATGCGACGTAATGCCAAAAAAGCATCCGATTATGCTAATAGACACCAAATTACGAAATCGTATTCAGATGCAATGGATTTAATAAATGATACTGATGTGAATGCTGTTTATATAGCGACTCCGCCTGATTCTCATGCTTTTTACACTCTAAAAGCTCTTGAAGCAGGAAAGCCAGTTTATGTTGAAAAGCCAATGGCAATAAATTATACCGAAGCATTGAAAATGCATGAAGCATCACTAAAACATAATATTCCTGTTTTTGTCGCCTATTACCGCAGAGCTTTATCGGGATTTTTAAAAATTAAGGAACTTATTGAAAATGATTCGATTGGAAAGATTTCGAATATCAATCTGAAATTACATTTGCCTGCCCGTAAAGAGGATTATAATACTGATGATTTACCTTGGCGAGTAATTCCCGAAAAATCGGGTGGCGGATATTTCTTTGATTTGGCTTCTCATCAATTGGATTGGTTAGATTATGTCTTTGGCAAAGCAGAATATATTACATCCGAAGTTAAAAATCGTTGCGGATTGTATGCTGCAGAAGATTTTGTTCAGGCAAAACTGCTGTATCAAAACAGCATAAATTTTACCGGTAGTTGGAATTTTTGTGTTTCTAAAGAAAATGAAATTGATTTGATTGAAATTTCAGGCAATAAAGGGAAAATAAGCTTTTCAACTTTTGAATTTAAACCTATTGAACTTGAGAATGAAAAAGGCAAGGAAATATTTTCATTCGAAAAACCTGCTCATGTACAAAAGCAACTGATTCAGCAAGTTGTAGAAAGTCTACAGGGAAAAGACCACTGTTTAAATACAGCAGAAACTGCTTTAGCTGCAAGCAAAATAATGGAAGAAATTGTTTATGGACATAAAATTTGATGTAAAGAATAAATATTTTATTCTTTTGTAAATAATCAGACATAAATCAAATAGCTCCTACACTTACAGTTCATTATGTATTTTAACCGCAATGTACGCAAAGTGATCACGCAAAGGACGCTATACGTATGCGTTTTATTAATAATCCTTTGCGATCTTTGCGAATTTCCATAGCAATCTTTGCGGTTAATTAACTATTCTATATATTATCAATTAATCGCTTTTCGTATTGTTTATCTAAAATAATTCTAAATAAGACTTTTAATACCTAAATATTTTTTTGTACTTTTGCATTAAACATAAAAAAATACAATATTATGAAAATCAACAGATACGAAGACATTTCTCAGATTGATAGAGAAGCAAAAAAAGATTATATCGACCGCCACTCAGCATTTGTTCATTGCGAAGGAAAAGCAAAAGCAGGGGAAAAATTTAAAGTTAAGGTAATGGTTGGTGATGAATATAAACATCCGGACGATTTTGATCATTATATCCAATATGTTCAATTGTGGAATGGTGAAACATTTTTAGCTCAAGCTACTTTTACTGCAGGTGCTATGGGAAGCGCTCCTGCTAATTTAGAGGTTGACTTTTATGTTGTTCCTTCTAAGAATATGAAATTAATTGCTCACGCTTATTGCACTAAGCACGGTTTATGGCAAAGCAATGAAGTAGCAGTAGAGGTTGCTTAAAATCAGCTTTAAAGTATAGTGAAAGGCAAAATCAGAAATGGTTTTGCTTTTTTTTATGGGCTTGATGATATTGAATCAATCCAGAAAGTGTTCTATTCCTAAATTTTAAATTCAGGATTGTAAATCAGTCCAATAACATTTCCCCAAGGATCTTTAAGTGATGCGACCATTAGATCGCCACCAACATTTTTAGGCTTTTCGTGTTCCGTGGCTCCTAGTTCTATCAAGCGTTT
>JAQIBR010000106.1 GCA_027858955.1 Bacteroidales bacterium | reverse complement strand
TACAATAATCCAGATAATTATACTGAATTTGCCAGCGAAAAGCATATAGAAGCAAACTATAAAACGGCAAGTGAAGCAATCACATTATTAAAAAATAAGAATGATATTCTGCCACTTTCATCATCAAAAAAAATATTAGTTACTGGTTATGCCTCTAATTCGATAAATATTTTGAATGGTGCCTGGTCGCGAACTTTTCTTGGTCGAGATACAAAATACAACGATCCATATAAGCAATCCATTTTAGATGCTATAGAAAAACAAATAGGAGAATCAAAGGTTGAATTTGTAGAAGGGACAGATTATTTGGAAGACATCAATTCTGATTTAGCTGTTCAAAAAGCTAAGAATGCCGATTATGTTGTAGTTTGTGTTGGGGAAATACCTGCTACGGAAAAGCCTTCGGATATCAATGAATTGGAGCTTCCACAAGCACAGCAGAATTTAGTTAGAAAACTTTCTGCAGCTAAAAAACCAATAATTCTTGTTATGGTTCAAGGCAGGCCACGGATAATTCGCGAAATTGAACCTTTAGTCGATGCAATTGTTATGGCCTATTTGCCAGGTGATGAAGGAGGTAGGGCAGTTTCCGATGTACTTTTCGGAAATATTAATCCAAGTGGCAAATTACCTTATACCTACCCAAAATATTCAGGTAATTACTTAACATATTATCATAAAAAGGCAGATATAAGAGATGTTAATTGGGGTTACGAGGGGTTTTATACACAGTTTGAATTTGGTTTTGGCTTGTCCTATACCAATTTCGAATATTCGAATTTAAGACTTAGCACGGATACTCTATCCAATTCTGAAGATCTTAAAATTTCGATTAATGTTAAAAATACTGGAGCTCGTGCGGGGAAAGAAATAGTACAAGTTTATTTAAAGGATAAGGTGGCTACGATTTCTCCTGACTCTAAAAAATTAGTTCGTTTTTTAAAAATTAATATAGAAGCAGGCGGATCAAAAACTTTGGATTTTAATTTGAATTCAAAAGATTTACAAAGTATTGGAATTGATAATCAATGGATAATTGAAGAGGGAGAATTTGAATTGCAAATTGGCGGAAATCCGCAAACACTTACTAATCAATCCTTTTACTATAAATTCAATTGAAATTAAGAATGTACATTAGAATAAATCACTAATGTTTTATACAATATTAAGAGCCCTATTTTAACATTTATTAGTTGGCGCCGGATTCGAAGGAGTTCGGCGCTTTTTTTATTAAATGAGACCTTTGCAAAACTAAAATAAGATGTCATTCTGAACGCAGTGAAGAATCTTATCGTGCTTTATATCAATATTATATGAGATCTTTCGTTTCGCTCAAGATGACAAAAACTGGTTTTTAAAGGTCTCTAAATATATAAGCTATAGACTATTAGGCTATATATTGAAAATCCTTCTTATAACTTATATTATACCATGAACATTCTCTTTTTTTCTTACTTTTGTGGCCGCCGATTTTTGTATACCAGAGGCATCATTATGGTGTAATTTTGGGAAACATTAACAATACCTTGATAAATGACAGAACCAACTAAAGACATTAAATATATTGATATAGCGAAGATTATTGAAGAAGGCGATTCCAAGCTATTAAAAAAGCTGCCTAGATTTGTCATTAAGTTAATTTCAAGAATTATCTGGCAAAAAGAACTAAATCATCTTCTCACTAAGAATTCAGAGAGTGTTGGCATAGATTTTCTTACTAAAATGATCGAAGAGTTTAATATAACTATCGATGTTGAAGGGTTAGAAAACCTTCCAGAAAGCAGAAAGTGCTTCTTTGCCGCCAATCATCCCTTAGGTGTGATAGATGGATTGGTGCTAACCAATACTGTAGCTGAAAAATACGGCGACCTTAGGGCAATTGCGAATGATGCTTTTATGTTTGCACCACATATGCGGCCATTGGTTGCTGCAGTAAATGTTTTTGGTCGTTCTTCCAGAGAGTATCTAACTGCATTGGAGGAAGTATATAATTCCGATATTCCAATAACACATTTTCCTGCAGGTTTGGTCTCGAGACGGTTTGATGGAAAAGTACAGGATCAGCCTTGGCAAAAAAGTTTTATTACAAAAGCTATTTCAAGTCAAAGAGATATAGTTCCTTTTTATTTCTACAATAGAAATTCCCCTTTGTTTTATACGATTTATACAATAAGGAAATTTTTAAGAATTAAATTAAATCTTGAATTAGCACTCTTGCCTCATGAAGCGTTTAGAAAGAGAAATAAAACCATAAAAGTTAAGATAGGAAAACCCATATCATATCTTACGTTTGATAAATCGATGTCTCATTTGGAATGGGCTCAAAAAGTGCGTGCTCAAGTATACGAGTTGGAGGAAAAATAAATCGGAAAGCATTTTTTTTTGGACATAAAAAAAGATACCGCCTATTTAGACCGCATCTTTTTTAAGAATAGCATTGAAAGATTTTACCTCTCAAATACAGCTTCCATTTCTTCTAAAGTTTTTCCTTTTGTTTCAGGAATAAATTTCCATACAAATAAGATTATCAGTACTATAAATCCTGAAAAAAGAAAATAGGGGAGAGCGTTATTCCAAATACCTCCATCCATTTGTAATTTATTGGCATCACTTTCCACAATCATTGGGAAAGATTGAGAAACAAAGTAGTTAGCTAGCCATTGTCCTGCTACTGCAATCGACATGGCAACACTACGGATTCTATTGGGGAATATTTCAGATAATATTACCCAAACCACAGGTCCCATCGACATGGCAAAAGATCCGATAAATATTAGAATTCCTACTAAGCTTATTATTCCTTCAGTAGTAGAAATTGTTGGTAAGCCAGCTGAGTTTAATTGAGAATAATCGCTAAAATATAAGGTAAATCCCATCATCAGGAAGCCGACAAGCATACCAAAACCACCGATTATTAATAAGGGTTTTCTTCCCAGTTTATCTACTGTAAACATAGCAATGAAAGTGAATAACAAGTTTACAGTTGCCAAGAGGATTTGTTGCATTAAAACATCTTCCTGTCCAAATCCTAATGCTTGTTCAAAGATATCTGCACCATAGTAGAGCACGGCATTAATTCCGGTAAATTGTTGTAAAACAGAAAGAATGGTTCCGATAATTATAATTGGAAGCAATGATTTTGAAAAGATTGAAGGTTTTGCGCCATTGCCATCCTTAATAATTGAATCTCTGATTTCGACAATCTCTTTATTTGCAATTTTCTCTCCATGAATTCTAACTAGTATAGCTTTAGCTTCATCTTCTCTTCCTTTCAACATAAGCCAGCGCGGACTTTTCGGAACAAAAAACAAAAGCACTAAAAACAATGATGCCGGTATTAATTCCGACCAAAACATATATCTCCATCCTGTCGTAATATTTTCTTGCTCGCTCATCCCATTTCCTATAAAATAGGTTGCCAGGAATACAACAAAGAATCCAATTACAATGGCGAGTTGATAAAAAGTAACAAGATTGCCTCTTTTCTTGGCAGGAGCAATTTCAGCGATATACATTGGTGCATTCATCGAAGCTATTCCAATGGCAATGCCGCCAAGTAATCTGAAAATAACCATTAAAGTAATTGATTCAGGTAATATACTCGGTAATCCAGAGCCCCAGGCAGACACCGTAAATAATAGGGCAGCAACTATTAAGGAGTTTTTTCTGCCAATATTTTTACTCAGCAATCCTGAAAACGCAGCACCAGCAAGTGCACCTAAAAGGGCGCTACTTACAATAAAGCCTTTTAAAGCACCTGTTAACTCAAAGTATTTCGAGAAATAAAACTGTGTTCCGTTTATAACTCCGGTATCATATCCAAATAGTAAACCTCCCAAAGTAATCACAATGGTGGCAAAATAAATATTGATTCTTTTATTTGATGATTTGCTCATTTTAATTGTTTTGTTTAGTGATTAGATGAATAGATATTGCACAACCTCCACCGGCAGCCAAAGATAAAATTAATTCACTATTCTTAGATACTTCTTGCTCTTTTACTGCATATAATGTTGGTTTACTTTCCCAATGTGTATTATCAGCATCAGAATAAACTTTGGCTATATATTGTTTCCCTTCGTTTAAAAAATCCAAAGAAATAGTTAACTCTCTTGCTTCTTCGTTGGTAATACTACCGACGAACCAATTCTCCGTATTTTTTTCTTTTCTTGCTATGCTTATAAATTCTCCTATTTCGCCATTTAAAACAAGAGTTTGATCCCAGTCTGTGGGAACGTCTTTAATAAATTGAAAAGCTGGGATGTTTTCATAATTCTCTGGCAAATCGGCAACCATTTGCAAAGGACTGTAAAGCACAACATATAAGACCAATTGTTTTGCCAGAGTTGATCTTACATATTGATCTTTTTTTTCTGATTCGAATTTAATATCAAAAATACCGGGAGTGTAATCTATCGGTCCACCTAAGCACCTGGTGAAAGGAATTATGGTAGTATGATCAGGCGGATTTCCATTTCCCCATGCATTATATTCCATACCTTTTACTCCTTCTTGAGTCATCATATTAGGATATGTTCTTCTGATACCAGTTGCTTTTATGGGTTCGTGTACATCAACATTAATATGATATTTTGCTGCTAGTTCAACCACTTTCCTATAATGGTTTACCATATATTGTCCGTGATGGAATTCTTGTGGAAGCAAGCCTGCAGCATAACCGGTTTTTACATTTTGAATACCTAAATCGCTATAATATTTGAAAGCACTATCTACAATTGAATCGTAAAGAGCAACATTTCCAAATGTTTCATGATGTCCGATTAATTCAACGCCTTTTTCTTTGCCGTAGCGTACAATTTCTGCGATATCAAAATCAGGATAAGGCTCTGTTAAACTAAAAGTTTTATCGCCCCAATCTTTCCAGCCTGTATTCCAGCCTTCGACCAAAACACCATGAATATTGTTTTTTGCTGCAAAGTCGATATACTTTTTAGTGTTGGCTGTATTTGCACCGTGTTTACCTGTACCGTAATCCCACGAAGATTTCCCAATATGAATTTCCCACCAAACTCCATTATACTTCATAGGTTTAATCCATGAAGTGTTTTCCAGAACATTTGGCTCGTTCAGATTGAGAATCAAATTGCTACTGATTAAATCGCCCGCTTTTTCTGCAATTTGAATGGTTCTCCATGGCGTTATGAAAGGCGTTTGAACTTTTACAGTATTTCCGTCTAAAGCAGGCACTAGCTCCGATTGAAGAATAAAATCATCTTTAACAGCCAAAGTCATACCTGAATAATTGGTCAGATTGGCTTCGTGAAAACTTAAGTATAAACCATCATCTGTTTTTAATGTAACTGGAGTATTAACAGCTTTTAAATTATTGCTATGACGATCGTGGCGTTGCTCGTAGCCTGCATCAACAGCATTAATTTCTGTTACTCTGGATTTTGTATAATGATATTCGTAGCTGTCAAAATCGGCAGGAATCCACCAGGCTGTATGGTCACCTGTTAGGTGAAATTGCGTTTGCTCATCTAAAATAATTACCTCGTTTAAATGCTTTTGTTTTGGAAACTCATATCTAAATCCTACACCATCATTGAAGATTTTAAAAACAATAAAAAATTCTCTTTTCAATTCTGTTTTTTCTTGAAGATGAACTCTTAATTCGTTGTAATTATTCCGAATCTCTTTATTCTCACCCCAAATAGGCTCCCAAGTTTCATCAAATGAATTTTTATTGCTTTCAATGATTGAAAATTTTTCTTTTAATTCAGGGGCATTTTTTAAAACAATCGCAATAGTAGAAGTATCAATAATAAAATTGTTTTTGTGAATAACAGTATATGCAGGTGTATTATTTTCTGTAAGAAAAAAGGAAAGTTGCAGATTATTATTTGGTGAATTTATTTGCAAACTATCTGTCGGCAGCTTTGAATTACAGCTAACTAAATTGATTGCAATAATAAAAATCGATATTAGTTTTCGCATTTTCATTTTGTTTTATTTGTTATTTAAGAATAAATTTTGATTCAAGAACATCGTCGCTATTTGTTCCGACAAAAACTTTAAATTCTCCGGCCTCTGCTTTAAACGACATATCCAAATTGTAAAAAGCCAAATCGTCAGAGTTTATTGTAAATGAAACAAGCTGACTCTCGCTTGATTTTAAGTATACTTTTTCAAAGCCCTTAAGCTCTTTTAAAGGCCGAGTAACATTGCCTACTAGATCTTGAACATATAGTTGAACAACTTCTTCGCCATCATATTTTCCAGTATTTGATAGTGTAACCCTGATGTTTATATCTTCGTCAAAACTATATTCTTGTTTATTGAGTATTAAATCAGTGTATTCGAAAGAAGTGTAACTTAATCCATATCCAAAAGGATAAAGAGGAGAATTATCCACATCGAGATATCTTGACCAATAAGTATTATGTGGTAATACTGGATTATAAGGTCTGCCGGTATTTTTTGCATTATAATATATTGGGATTTGCCCAACATTTCGCGGAAAAGTAATTGGCAATTTCCCAGAAGGATTGTATTCGCCATAAAGTAGGTCAGCAATAGCTGCGCCTCCCATAGTGCCTGACCACCAAGCTTCTAAAATAGCATCAGCAACTTTGTTTTCATATTCTAAGGTTAATGGTCGACCATTCATTAAAATAATTACTAATGGTTTACCAGTCTTTTTTATTTCGGCAATTAATTCTTTTTGAACACCGGGAAGATCTAAATTAGTTCGGCTGGCTGCTTCGCCACTCATTTGGTGAGACTCACCCATAACCATCACTACCACATCCGCTTGTTTTGCCGCAAGAACAGCTTGCTTAAAATTAGATTGGTCATCATCGTTAATTTCACAACCTTTGGCATAAATTATATTTTTGTCAGAGCCTAATAAGTCATCTATACCTTCAAAAACGCTTATCGCAGTTCCGGTTCTATCTCCTTGTGCTGCCCAGGAACCAATAATTTCACGATCATCTTTAGCAAGAGGACCAATTAAGGCTATTTTCTTATTTTTTGATAGTGGTAATAGCTGATTATCATTTTTCAATAAAACCATCGATTTGCGTGCCATATCTCTGGCGGCTTCTAAATATTTTGGTTTCGATAGCGTTTCTTTTTCTCTTTGAGTATCGATATATCGATAAGGATCTTCAAACAAACCCAATTGATACTTCATATCCAAAATTGATCTTGCAGCATCATTAATTCTTTTTTCAGATACTTTGCCTTCGGCGAGTAGAGTTTCTAAATTTCTCAAAAAGATACCGCCTTGCATATCCATATCAACACCCGCATTGATAGCTTGCTCTCCGGCTTGCTTTTCATCTTTTGAAAATCCGTGAGGAATCATTTCATTGATTGAGGTATAATCGGTAACAACAAAGCCTTCAAAACCCCATTCTTCTCTAAGAATATCAGTCAATAAAAATTTATTACCGGATGCGGGAACTCCATTCAGTTCATTAAATGCAGTCATAAAAGTTGATACACCAGCATCAACAGCGGCCTTAAATGGAGGTAAATATGTAGTTCTAAGTTCTCTTTCTGACATATCAACCGTATTGTAATCTCTTCCGGCTATTGGAGCTCCATAAGCGGCATAATGTTTTGCACACGCAAGAATTGTATTGTATTTTGATAAATCGTTTCCTTGAAAACCTTGAACACGAGCTTTGGCGACTTGAACACCTAAATAAACATCTTCTCCTGCACCTTCTGAAACTCTTCCCCACCGTGGGTCTCGTGCAATATCAACCATTGGAGCAAAGGTCCAATTAATTCCTGTTGAAGATGCTTCTTCGGCTGCTATTCGCGATGCTTTTTCAATCATTTCCATATCCCATGAAGCTGCCTCGCCCAAGGAGATGGGGAAAATTGTTTTATGCCCGTGAATAACATCATATCCAAACAGAAGAGGAATTCCTAAGCGGGTTTCTTCAACTGCAATTTTTTGAAATTCTTTTGATCCTTTAGCAGAATGCATATTGAATATAGCACCAAGCATTCCGTCTCTTAAATAGATTATATAATTTTCATCTAGAGTTGGGCCGGTAACATTCCAACCTGCGGAAAAAAGCACGGTTTGACCTATCTTTTCTTCTAATGTCATCTCTTGCATCAAGCTGTCTAAAAAGGTTTCTCGTATTTGATCCTTTTTTGAACTGAATTCAGTTTGATTATTGCCAGTAGATAAATCACAACTTGTAAGAAATGGCAAGATGGATATTAAAAGCAATAGGTATAAATGTTTGTGTTTCATGTTTAAGATTTTTATTCTTTAGACCTGACAGGTTTTTAAAAACTGTCAGGTCTCTTTATAATTTAGTCGATTTTCAAGATTTTAGAACGTTTACTCATACCGTTTTCATTAAAAGCTTCAACTTGAAAATAATATATAATGTCTTTATTTAGGGCGCGTAAGGCATATAAATTCTCATCGTAAATTAAAGCGGAATTATTTAGTTTATCGGCCGAAATCCCCCAATAAACTACATAGCCCTGAGCATTTTTTACCTTATCCCACGATAAATCTGCATTCCTTGCATCAGATTGGTTGATAACCTTAAAATTCTTTGGCATTTTGGGTTTAGCGCCATTTCCATTTCCAAAAATACGAAACTCCGAAATAGCTAAGTATTTATTTGGATTGTGAATATTTTTAAAGCGCAGAAAGCGAGCTTTTACTGATTGAGTTAATTCAATGTATGCGTGCGGAACATCTTTAGTGTTTTCAGAATAATCAACCAAAACCGTCCAGTTTTTGCCGTCTGTCGATTTCTCAACGATGAATTGCTGAGCAGAGCTAGCTTCACGAGTGAAAGTATTGGCATTAAACTCTTGAAAATTAATTTGCATAGCATTTATGGTCATTATTTTCTCCAAATCGATTTCCACTTCAATTTGGTCATCATTATTTTCAGCTACCCAATAGGTTCTGATATTTTCATCATTCAGCATGTCGGCACTGTAATCCGGCTTTTCTTTTGTTAAGTGATAACCCGTTTCATTACTTTCATTTACATTCATCGGAACATTTTGATTAAAGGAGCTGACTTTTACAGGCTTTTTATAGGATAACAACATCCAATTTGTAAATCTTTCTTTATGGTTTTCAACTTCTGTATTTGGTAAAAAATGGGGATAATCACCATATGCTGTATTCACATACATTTGGCCATCGTTTTCAAAACCTGCAGGAAAAAGACCGATTCTTCTTTCAAAATAATAGTTTACTCCAATTACCATAGTTCCGTAATGCCAATAATTTCCATTATTATCCTTTACTGTGCTTCCATGTCCGGCGCCATTTATAAAACCGTGAGGTTTATAGGAAATAGGATTGTAAGGTGCATATTCAAATGGTCCTAATGGATAATCGCTAATATAAACGCCATCTCCATATATATTCCACTGAGTTCCGGGAGCACCATATTCCAAATAATATTTTCCATTGTGTTTGCTCATCCATGGACCTTCGATAAAGGGAGTTATATCAGAGTTGTGATTTTGCCCGAATCGTTCCCAACCGTGAATCTCAGGATCTAACTTTATCAATTCTTTTTGCTCTGTTTTTGGTAAAAAACAATTATCGGGATCAAGTTCAACCCCAAGAAGTGGATAGGTATTTGAGGAGCCTTCATATAAATATACTTTACCGTCATCGTCCACAAATAAACCAGGATCTTGTATTCCAAAAGGAATAACGCAATAATTTGTTTCCCAATCGCCTAATTCTGGATTACTGGTTTCGATAACAGCTCCAATTCCAGATGGATCACCTAAAACAATTACTTTATCACCTAAAACAGCCGCTGCAGGCGCATTTGAGCCATTGAAATACCAACTTTGAGGTTGAATAAATTTCCAGTTGCTCATATCATTCGACATCCAATAGCCATGCGATCGGGTAACAAACATATAGTAATTGCCTTTAAAATTAATAACTGCCGGATCCGCTCCAGAGCGATAAGAAACTCCCTTATGAGCGTAATGAGTCATATAGGAATAGTCGATATCGACAGGATTGCAATAGCTTGTCTTTGATTCATTAGGATATGTGATATCGTTTTGGCTATAGCCTTTTATTTGACTAATTAACGTGAAGAATATCAATATCTTAAAGATATTATTTTTCATTAATATACTTTTAATAATTAATAATTACATCAACACAAACAGGAAAATGATCTGATATGTATTTTCCATTATAAGTTTCCGAAATCACATTGTATTTTTCAATTTTTATGGATGACTCACTAACAAATATAAAATCGATTCTTCTAGTTATAGGAGTGGAAATATCGAAGTTGTTATATGTTCCCATAGGGACTTTATTTTCTTCATTGCTCAGCTTTTGGCTATCGCTTAAGAATGAAGAAATATGCTTAATTTCTTCAGATTCATCAGTTAAATTGAAATCTCCCATTAAAATAACAGGATAATTTTCTTGATTTAAATTTTTAATTTCTTCAATAATTAATTCGGCACTTTTTCGCCTTGCTTCTATTCCAACGTGGTCGAAATGAGTGTTAAATACCCAAAAATATTGATCGTTTAATTTGTCTTTAAATAACGCATAAGTTAAAATTCTTTTACATGCGGCATCCCATCCAAAGGAAGGAATAACAGGCGTTTCAGACAGCCAAAAGGTATTCTGCTTTACGATTTTAAATTTATCTTTATTGTAAAATATGGCGGAATATTCGCCTTCGTTTTTACCATCATCTCTTCCTACACCAATAAATTGATGATTTATTAAGACGCTGTCTATATATTTTACTTGATTTGGCATTCCTTCTTGAATCCCCAGAAAGTCAATTTCATTTGAAATTACTTGTTGAATTAAAACATCTTTGCGCAAATCCCAGGTGTTTTCTCCTGTTAAGGGATAATCTAATCGAATGTTGTATGTCATTAACTTGACTGGTACTGGAGCTGTGCAAGATTGAAGTGCAACAGTAATTATTAAAGCTATGTACAGGATATTTTTCATAATAATTTCTTAATTTTCTAAGCCCCTTAATCGTTTAAACGTTTTATAATTATTTTCAATCGACTCTTTGCTTGCTTTTGTAAATTCTTTGTCAGTAACCTTATATAAAGTTTGTAAGGAATCAAGTTTTGAATATAGTTGTTCTCTAATAAGCTGATATTCTTTATTTTCAATAATATTCTTCTCTTCATTAGGGTCAGTTTCTAAATCATACATTTCCCAAGTATCGATATCATCATAAAAATGAATAAGCTTATATCGTTTGGTTCTAACTCCATATTGTTTCTTTACCATATGAAAGGCAGGGAAATCATAATAATGATAATAAACGGCATCTCTGAAATTGTCTTGAGAAGTGGTATTTTCTACTAGTGGTCGCAACGATTTTCCCTGAATATCCTTTGGAATATCCACATTTGCATAATCTAAAAAAGTAGAAGCAAAATCAAGATTTTGAGTTAATGCTGTAATTTTTGTACCTTTTTTGATCCCTTTAGGATAGCGCATCACCAATGGCATAGCCAGTGATTCTTCATACATAAAACGCTTATCGAACCAGCCTTTTTCACCTAAATAAAAGCCTTGATCAGTGGTGTAAATTATTAAAGTGTTTTCAGCCAAATCATTATCGTCAAGAAATTTTAATATTTTGCCAACTCCTTCATCAACGGATGCTATGGTTGCTAAATAGTCTTGCAAATAACGCTGTAATTTCCATTCCGCTAAATCCTTTCCCTGAAGATTTGCATCGTGAAATGCATCATTCTTTGACTGATAAGCTTTGTCCCAAATATCGCGTTGTTCAATAGTCATTCTATCAAAATCTGTTTTCCATGGATTGTGCGCTAGTTCATTACTGCCTTTTTCCTTGGTCATTTTAAGATCATGACCTTCGTACATATCTTTATAGATCGTCATTTGCTGGGTCTTAGCGGCTTCTTGTCCTTCATGCTTGGAATAATAACTTTTTGGAATTGGGAATTGAACGGAATCGTACAAATTTAGATGTCGTAAAGCAGGCATCCAATTTCTATGCGGTGCTTTGTGCTGTACCATCAACATAAATGGTTCTTTATGGTCTTTTGCTTTTTCTAAGAAGTTAAGTGCATCTTCTGTTATAATATCTGTAGCATATCCATTTATTATCAAAGTATCAATTGTATCATCTTGTTTTTCAATAAATTCTGGATTGTAATAATTCCCTTGATCTCTTAAGATTTTCCAATAATCAAAACCCTGAGGCAGTCCTGCTAAATGCCATTTTCCTATGAGAGCAGTATTATAACCTGCATTGTGTAGAATTTTAGGAAAAGTTTCCTGATTTCCATCAAAATGTTCTCCATTCATTCTAAATCCGTTGATATGACTATGTTTTCCTGTTAAAATAACTGCTCTACTTGGCCCGCATAGCGAATTTGTACAAAAATTATTCTGAAAGATAGCACCCTCATTTGCAATTCGGTCGATATTTGGAGTAGGAGCTAAGCGACCTATTTCATGGCCATAAGCACTTATTGCTTGCGCTGCATGATCATCTGCCATAATAAAAATGAGATTTGGTCTTTCCAATTCTTCATTGGGCTTTTCAGTAATAGAACAAGAAGCCATTATTATGCTTGTGCCAATTAAATATTTACCTTTCATACTCATTGTATTTTTTCGATTAAAATGCCACTGATAACTATTTCTCCTTCAATGGGTTTAAGCCTTATTTCTAATCCTGTATTATTTCTAATATCTATTTCAAATGAATTTTTTACACCATATTTATCAGGAAATTCTTCTGCTAAATTTAAATTTTTAATGAAAAGTTGACCATTAGCAATGATGTCCATAATTCTACGATCTTTCGAATGGGAATCTTTTGATTGATTATAGGAATTCAAATTGTATAAATTTTGATCTTTGCTTTTAATCTTCGGTTCAACAAAAAACAATGCTATTTTGTATTTTCCATTTGGAACATCTACTTTGTAATCGGTGCAAGCCATTAACATAGTTTGATACAGTGGCTCGGCCGTAGTGTTTTTTATATTATTAGGAATTCCTTGATGGTTATCTTTATTGGCCAAATAAACCTCGCCATTTTTATGTCCGTACAAACCTTGTGTAAAGACTCGATCAGGTAACCATGTTATTTGATTCTCAGTATCATAAAAATTAAAATGTGCACCAATATTTATTCCAATACGATCGTTGATTTTCATTGCTTGAAAATTGTCTGTTTTATGAACATCTATAGTAGATTGAGTGCTAATTTGCCCCGATTTTACAAAAATATCATTGCTGCCGTTTGTAAAAGGAAAATTGATTATTACAAAACCATTATTTACACTCGTTTTACTCAGAATTTCATCATTAAGAAACACTTCAATTTCTGCCTGATTAGAATATATTTTTACAGGATAAGTATCTTGATTCACTAAACTTAGACCCCTTAAATTAGAGGTCCCAATATGTATAAATGGCTGATCTTTAAATAAGTTTGCCTTATAAAAATAATATATATCCTTTGGCTCCCTATTGTATTGAACTAGGCCTTTTTGATTTACATGTGGAATAGCATCCCCGCGAAATTCTGATCCAAAATCCGCAAAATTCCATGCTGCCATTCCTACAACATAATCTCTTTTTGTTACTTGATTATAATATCCTTTATGTAGAAGAAATTGATAGTCAAGAGAAAAATCATATTTTTTTGGCGTTGTAGTGAAAATCCGTGTATCAGCTCCTGATCCATATTCCGAAACCATTATGGATCTATTAGGAAATCGTTGATGCTGATCGTCTAGAAAACTACCCAAATCATTTATTTTATCGTGATACCAACCAAAATAAAGGTTCCATCCAATTAGCATTGGTATATCAGCAATTCCAGTTTCGTTATACATTTCGTTAAAATGCAAGGCCATAACTGTTAGTCTGTTAGGTGCTAATTTTCGAGTTAATGATTCTAATTTTTGAGCGAGAATGACGCTTGTTTTTTTTGTATTTTCCCTTTCAGATTCACTTAACTTATTATCAAAAGCAAGTCTTAAGAATATTTCATTCATATAACCAAACATTACTACTGAAGGAAAGTTGTAATATTGTTTTATATGCTCTTTCTGCATATTTAGGCAAGTTTCAAAATATTCTTTGCTGTTGCTTACTTTATTTACAATCGGGATTTCTGACCAAACTAAAATACCTAGTCTGTCGCACAAATCATAGAGTTCACGACTATGAGGATAATGGGCGAAACGAATAAAGTTTGCACCCATATTTTTTATTAGATGAATATCCTGTTTTTGAAGTTCTATAGGGACAGCATTTCCAAAACCTTCATAATCTTGATGCCTATTTACTCCAATAAGTTTATAAGGTTTTCCATTTAAAAAGAACCCTTTTTCAGCGTCCAAATTAAACCATCGAAATCCTACAGAACTATAATTTGTCTCAAGAATATTTTCGCTATTATCTAAAAGCGATATTTCTAAATTATACAGATATGGGGATTCTGGTGACCACAATTTAGGATTTTGAATTTCATCTAATTTTATTTTTAGCTTCTTTTGGTTATTTGGCAGAAGTTCTAATTTCTCTGTATGAACAATTAATTTATTTTTATCGGCATCATTTAAAATGATTTTCAAGAAATTTGATGATTTAAAATCGCTCAAATTATTTACATTAACAGTTAATGTAACTCTCACCTTTTTATTATCTACATAATCATAATCTATTGAGTATCCATCAGATGCAAAATCTGATTTAGAAATGTGTTGCTTAGGAACGGATATTAATTGTACGGTTCTATAAATACCTCCATAAAAAGTAAAATCGGCATCAAGGGGAGGAATATTATCATTATGACTATTATCAACCTTAACTTCAATAAGGTTATATTCATTAAAGCTAAGATATGGAGTGATATTAAAGCTAAAAGCAGTATAACCTCCTTTATGTTCGCCTACAAATTTGCCATTTAAATATACTTGGGCATACTGATTTACACCATTAAATTTAAGATAATGAATGAGTTCGCTTTTCTCATCATCCAGAAATATTAGTTTCTGGTAAATGCCAAGACCACGAAAATAACCTTGTTCATCATCAAAAGCATCTTTATCATTCCAGGTATGTGGTAAGTTAACTGTTTGCCAATCAAAGCATAGTGTTCCTCTATCTAGTTTAAATTGCCAGCCTGTGTTTAATTCTAATGTTTGAGAATAAACGTTCGTAAAAGCTACAAGAAGAAAAATAATTATACTCCGGTTCATTTTCTTTTTATTATTACTTTTTGAAGATAGAAATAGCAATCTTAATTTAAATTCAATCAAAACTGTTTTTTTTACTGTGTTTTAATCAAGGTATAAAGGTATTAAGTAATATTCAGTTTCAAAACAATTTAGCACTTTAAAAATACGCCAACTAAACTTTTTACAGAAAAGTTGGTCTTATATTAGCTAGAGTATGAGATTAGTTCGATAAATATTTTTAAAAAATATTTTATAAGATATAAAATTTGTTGTGTTTTTGCTATTTTAAAATATACGTTTCTGTCAATTTAGGAGTCTTTTGAGCATCATCGAAAGATTCTTAAATAATGTTAACTTTATTCTAAAAGATTTTTTCATTAAAGTAAAAAATAAAAACATGATGTGAAAATACTACACTAAAAGCATGATTTATTTACGTCATTACTACGTCATAAATTTAAAATTCACTATATTCGCATCTTGCTAAAATGTTCTTTATGCCCTTATATCCATTGTTTTGGGCTGTATAAACAGGATGGTGTAATTTTAAAAGAAATTAGAATTTCATACACAGTAGTTAATTCCTTAACTTTACAGATTATAAATTTTAAAAATTAATCTAAATGAAAAAAATCCTATCATTTGTACTGATGTTATTTGTTTCTTCTGCAATTCTTGCACAGGGGATACAAATAACTGGTACTGTAACTGATGAAAGTGGAAGTCCACTACCTGGAGCCTCAGTGATTCTAAAGAATTCTACAATTGGGGCAACAACAGATTTTGATGGTAAATACACTTTAGAAAATATTCCTGGAGATGGAATATTGGTAATTAGTTTTGTTGGTTTTCAAACAATAGAATTAAGTGTTGATAATCGAAATTACATAAATGTAACTTTAATTGAGGATACTCAGGTTTTAGGCGAAGTAGTGGTTATAGGTTATGGTACTATGAATACCAAAGACCTTACCTCATCCATTACTACTATTAAAACTGAAGATATTGTTAGAACACCCACTGGGCAAGCAATGCAGTCCCTTCAAGGAAAAGTGGCTGGTCTTCAAGTGGTAAGTAGCGGTGCACCTGGCGCTTCTCCTACTATCCGAATTCGTGGTGTTGGTTCATACCCGGGAAACGATAATGAAGCTCCTCTATATGTAGTTGATGGAATGTTTTTTGATAATATAGATTTTTTAAATACTGCCGATATTACTTCAATTTCTGTATTAAAAGATGCTTCTGCTGCCGCAATTTATGGTGTTAGAGCAGCAAATGGTGTTGTGCTTATCGAAACTAAATCTGGTAAACTCAATCAAAAAGCAGAAATTACATATAGTGGATATTCTGGAATTCAAGTTGCTCAGAATGTTTTACAAATGGCTAATGCAGAGCAATTTACTAATATGGCTATTGAGTCAGGTTCTGCCGCAGATGCGAGTTTTATTTTAAATGCGATGCAGCGTTATGGTAGAAGTCGTGTTAATCCTAATGTACCTGACGTAAATACTGACTGGTATAAAGAAATTTTAAGACCGGGTAAAATTCAAAATCATAGTTTAAATGTTTCAGGCGGAAATGAAACTACTACTTATGCTGTAGGTGGAAGTTATTTTGGACAGCAGGGTATACTTGATATGAAAAATGAATACGAACGTTTAAATCTTCGTTCAAAAATAGAATATAATGCCACGGATTGGTTTACAATTGGTGGTAATATGATTTTAAGTGAGGCAACACGATATGATCCTGAGTCTTCGGCTTGGAATAGTGCTTATTTTGCAGTGCCAATATTACCAGTTTATGACGATTTAAATACGAGTGCATGGCCTAATAATTTTGCAAACGCTCAAGATATTGGTTATCGTGGCGGACAGAATCCTTTTCCAGCACTTTCGTATAACGAAAATCGCTCAAAAATCAAGAAAATGATTGCCAATTTTTATGTGCAATTCGAGCTTATTCCTGAGAAATTAACCTTTAAATCTACTTACAATCATAGTTTCACTTCTTTAGATACGCGTAATGTTGATCTTCCCTGGTATATTGGCGATGGTTTCCAAAGAGCTGATGCATCTATTACAAAAAGAACAGAAACTTTTTCAAATAAAATTTGGGATAATATCTTAACTTATACTGAGAGTTATGGAGATCATAATATTGTTGCTATGGCAGGTACCTCACTTAGAGACGAATCTTGGAATATGCTTACAGCAAGAGGATTAAATTTCCCTTACGAAAATGAAGAATCTTGGTATATAGACCAGTCGGAAACTATAGTTTCTGAAGCTGTTACTGATGGCGGACTTAGAGAGTATGGTCTATCTTATTTTGGTAGAGTTTCATATAACTATAAATATAAGTACCTTGTATATGGTACCTTTAGAGCAGATGGAAGTTCCAAATATCAAGAAAAATGGGGTTATTTCCCTACTATTGGTCTTGGATGGGTAATTAGTCAAGAAGACTTTTTAAAAGACTTTAAAGCTATTAACTTCTTAAAGTTACGTGCAAGTTGGGGTCAACTTGGTAACGATAAAATACGCGCAAGCGATGGTGCAACAACTACATCTATAATTACTACAGCACTAAATGATGTACTCGTTTCAG
The DNA here is from genome assembly GCA_027858955.1 of Bacteroidales bacterium. Taxonomy (GTDB): domain Bacteria; phylum Bacteroidota; class Bacteroidia; order Bacteroidales; family UBA12170; genus UBA12170. The sequence continues at coordinate 27,002 of JAQIBR010000106.1, read as the reverse complement.
GCACAACAACTTCTAGCACTTTTTCTTCTCTAAAATGGGAAGTTACTGAAGAAACAAATATTGGTATTACAGCAAGTTTATTTAGTAATAGGTTATCAGTTGAAGCTGATTATTACAGCCGCGATACTAAAGATGCTGCAATTTATGTTTCTATCCCTTCAGTTGGAGGTAGCGTACTTAAAAATGTTGGTGTAATTAGAAATTCAGGTTTAGAATTAGCGTTGAACTGGTCAAATGAAATATCCGATGATTTTCATTATAATGTAGGCGTAAATGTCTCAACACTTAAAAACGAAGTGCGAGATTTATACGGACAACCATATATTGATGGAGGAATGGCAGAATTTCGTCAGCGCTCAATTGTAGGTGAATCTCTTCTTGCATTTTATGGACGCGAAGTAGTTGGCGTTTATCAGAATGATGCTGAAATTGCTGCAGACCCTGTTGCAATTGCAAATGGACTTGAACCTGGTGATTTGATCTATAAAGACCAAAATAATGATGGGCTTATTGATGATGATGACAGAGTTGTTTTAGGTTCTTATCTCCCTAGTCTTATTTATGGAGCTAATCTTGGAATAACTTATAAAGCCTTAGAATTTTCTGCTAGTTTTATGGGTCAATCTGGAAATAAGATTCTTAACCGTAAACGTGGAGAATTAATTTGGACTGCGGACGGAAACTTAGATGCTGATCTTGCAATTAACCGTTGGCATGGCGAAGGTACTTCAAATGAATATCCTTCTTCTGCTGGTTTAAGAAAAGGTTGGAATCAAAAGATGAGTGATTATTTTGTAGAAGATGGTTCTTTCTTTAGAATTCAAAATGTTCAATTGGCGTATAATATTATTGGAAAACGTATAAACGGAATATTAATTCCTGAAACACGTATTTCTTTTACTGCTGAAAGACCACTTACGCTTTTCAACTATAATGGATTTAGTCCTGAAGTAGCGAACGGAATTGATACTCAATCATATCCAATACCTGCTGTATATACACTTGGTCTAAATATTAAAATTTAATTATTAAAGATATATCATCATGAAACTTATAAATAATTTTAAAAAATTTACGTGGTTGTTAATTATGTTGCTGTTTGCGTCATCATGCAACGACCTATTAATTGAACCACCTCAGAATAGATCTTTTACAGGTGAAACAGATTATACTGTTTCCAGTAATATGATCTTACCTCTTATAGGTACTTATGCCGAATTTCAAGCTCGCGGATGGGAAGATTTTCCTCTTATTTCTGTAAGAGGCGATGATGTTAACTCTGGCGGTTTAGGAGATCAGCAAGATTATGCTGAAACTGATAAATACAATTACAATAAAGATTATTGGATGTATAATTCTGTGTGGCAAAATATGTATTCAGATATTTTTGTTGCACATTCTGCAATGGAACAGATTGAATTGTTTAAAGAGAACGGGGCAAGTGCCACATTAGCAAATCAATATATTGCTGAGGCAAAAACTTTGCGTGCTTTCTTACTTTTCCAATTGTCTCGTACTTGGGGTAATGTTTTTATTACTACTTCTTCCGATCCTTCGGAGCTACTTGTAGCTGAAGTATCTACTAAAGATGCAATAATGCAGCATATATCAGATCAAATGGATGAGGCAATTCCTCATTTAGTTGGATTGCATCCAAATCAAAGAACAGATATTCCCGGTGGAGCTACAAAATATACTGCCCTTGCTATTAAAGCATTAGCAAATCTTGAATTGAAAAATTATCAAGCTGTTGCTGATGCTGCTGGTCAGATTATTAGTTCCGGAGCTTTTGTTCTTGAATCTGATTTCTATGAACTTTTCAAAATTCCTGGCAAATTAAACAATGAAAATATCCTAGAACTCCAATATTCTGATTTTGGACAAGGTGCTGGTGATGTTAAAGATCATCTTTTTGCATTCTTTGGACCTGAAAATTGGACACCTGCTGTTGTTGGTGCTGGTAGTGGTTGGGGGTTTTACGAACCAAGTATAAAATTCATAAAATTTATGCTGGACAGAGGTGAAACAGTACGTCTCGAAACTTCTGTACTTTTTACTGATCGAGGTATAAGTGAGATTACTTCAGATCCGAATTATGCTACATTACCAGCTTGGATTTCCAATACAACTAGAGACGGCGATCTAATTGAAGATTATGCACGTGCAATGTTTGCAAGTGGAAAACATTATTTGCCTTCTAATCAACTTACTCCTGGACGTACAAATTACGGAACGAATAAAAACTTTACTCTTATTCGTTATGCTGAAATATTGTTGATGTACGCCGAAGCACTTACACAAGGCGCGTCTGGTACTGCAGGTTCTGCTGATCAGGCTGTGAATTTATTAAGAGCAAGAGCAGGTTTAACAGAATTGTCCGGTGTTACCAATCAGCAAGTTATGGATGAGAAATTCGCTGAACTGGCAATGGAATGGGGTACTCGTTTCTTTGATATGGTAAGACTAGGAAAGACTACTGAATTGAGTTATGATGGAAGATCATTTTCAGATGATAAAGCATTTCTTCCTTATCCTCAAAATCAGCTCGATTTATTGCCTGCTTTAAATAATGCTAAATAATAAGATATAACAATTAAAAATAAGAAAAATGAAAACAATAAAACATATTTTAGTTGTTACCGTATTGATCCTTATAAATATTGCGTGTAACCGCGACAATATTGACCCAATCACTCCGATTGGTCAAGGTGTTGATGAAACGGCACCAATGGTAACATTCAAGTATCCTCTTGAAGGCACAAAAATAAAAGTATTTGAAGAAGTTACCTCAATTACAATTAAAATTGAAGTAACTGATGATATCGAAATTCTATCAATTTCAGCTTTAATGGATGGAACTGAATTTGCAAGCTTCAATTCTTTTATGGATTATCGCAGAGCATTAGAAGAGTTTTCTTACGATGGCCTTACCGATGGTGATCACGTATTAACCATTGTTGCAAAGGATATTGAAGGTAAAACTACAAATGCAGAAGTTAATTTTGTAAAAGAACCTGCCTACACAGCAATGTTTGATGGTGAATCTGTGTATATGCCTTTCGATGGTGATTATATGAATTTGATAGGATTTAATTTTGCAACTGTAGTTGGCACGCCTGGATTTGCTGGTAAAGGTTTTGCAGGTCCTGATGCATACAGAGGCACAACCGATTCTTATATAACTATTCCTGCCGAAGGCTTATTAAGTGATGAGTTTTCTGCTGCTTTTTGGTATAAAGTGAGCGGAAGCCCAGATAGAGCTGGCATATTAGTTATTGGTGCTAACGATCAACGTACACAAGGAATTAGAATGTTCAGAGAAGGAAGCGGAACTGAACAAAGAATTAAACTGAATGTTGGATTCGGCACCGGTGAAAGTTGGAACGATGGTGGACTTATTGATGTTGCTGCCGGCGAATGGGTGCATATTGCTTTTAGCATTACTGCTGATAAAAATACCATCTATTTTAATGGAATAGAGCAAAGATCATCCGACATGGGTGCACCTGTTGATTGGACAGGTTGTGAAGATATCACAATCGGAGCAGGTGGAGAAACCTTTAGTTACTGGGATCATAAATCCGATAATAGCGATCTGGACGAATTACGACTGTTTGATAAAGCGATTACGCAAAGCGATATTCAAATTATGATGAATTCGTTTAATCCTTATGTATCTCCATTCGATGGTGAATCATTCTATATGCCTTTCGAAGGTGGTTTTATCGATTTAGTTGGTAGCACTGCTGCTGCTGTTGTTGGAACTCCTTCAATAACTGATGATGCTCAGGATGGCGCCGGCGCCTATTTAGGAGCTACTGATTCTTACTTAACTCATCCTGCAGAAGGATTAATGAGTAGTCAGTTCAGTGCTGCTTTTTGGTATAAAGTTGACGCAAGTCCTGATAGATCAGGCATTTTAGTTGTTGGTGCAGATGAGAATCGTAACCAAGGATTCAGAATGCTTAGAGAAGGTTCGGCTGATGAGCAAAGAATTAAACTAAATGTAGGATTTGGAACTGGCGAGAGTTGGAATGATGGAGATATTATTGATGTGGCGGCTGGCGAATGGGTTCACGTTGCTTTTACAATTTCAGACACTAAAAACACTATTTATTTTAATGGAGTCGAGAAAAGATCATCCGATATGGGTGCTCCGATTGATTGGACAGGGTGTGAAACACTTACTATAGCTGCAGGAGGCGAAACATTTAGCTATTGGGACCATTTATCTGATAACAGTTCTATGGATGAACTTCGCTTCTTCAATAAGGCATTAAGTGCTGAAGAAATAGAAGCTGTTTATGGTGGAGCGATTGCTTATGCACCAAAATATGATGGTGAAGTATTCTTCATGCCTTTCGATGGCTCCTATACAGAACAAAATAGTTTAGTCAATGCAACAGAAGTAGGAACTCCTGGCTATGCTGGAGCAAGCGTTCAAGGTAGTGATGCTTATGCTGGCGCTGCGGATTCTTATCTAACTTTTCCAACTGATGGTTTAACTAATGATGAGTTTAGCGCTTCTTTCTGGTTAAATGTTAATGCAGATCCTGACCGTGCCGGTATATTAGTAATTGGTCCACCAGATGCTGGAAATCCAGATGCCGCAAATAATCGTACTAGTGGTTTCAGGTTCTTACGCGAAGATGCTGGAGGAATGCAAAGATTTAAACTTAATGTTGGCCAAGGAGAAGCCGATGTATGGGTCGATGGCGGTGATGCCGCTGATGTGGATCCTACAACTGGTAATTGGGTACATTTTGCCTTCACGATTTCCGCTACCGATGCTATAGTTTATATTGATGGAGAACTAGCTGCCCAATCAACTATTACAGGAGTTGACTGGACTGATTGTGATATAATGTCAGTTATGTCAGGTGCCCCTAGATTTTTTGGGTGGGATCATTTTTCAGATAATAGCTTTATGGATGAGTTAAGAATATTTAATAAAGCGTTAACTCAGACAGAAATTCAAACTATAATGAGTGATGATATTTAATTGAAGAATTTTGAAAAGGGTTTATTTGCGATCCCATTTGCAAGTAAAAATCCTTTTCAAAAATTTTGACAGATTAATTTAGTTTTAACATTTAATAAATTAATCTGCGTTTGATCAATTAATTTAATTAGTTTTTTTGCCCATTCATTTGTAGTTACTTCTTTATAGTCGTAACTACAAATGTTTTAATAACATAGTATATGAGATTAAAAAGCAGCCTTATAATTGCCATTGCATTTATATTAATATTTAGTATTGGATGTAATTCAAATCAAAATAAAAAGCAATCAGATATATTAACTGATGAAGCCTTATTGGATTTAGTTCAATATCAAACCTTTAATTATTTTTGGGATGGTGCAGAGCCTACATCCGGACTTGCTCGTGAGCGTTTGCATATGGATAATATCTATCCTCATCACGATAAAAATATTGTCACTACAGGTGGAAGTGGATTTGGTTTAATGGCAATTTTAGTTGGTGTTGAAAGAAAATTCATAACCAGAGAACAAGCTTTAGTGCGTTTTGAAAAAATTATAAATTATCTGGAAAATGCAGACCGTTTTCACGGAGCTTGGCCTCATTGGCTTGCAGGGGAAACGGGAAAAGCATATGCATTTAGTGCAAAAGATAATGGTGGAGATTTAGTTGAAACGGCATTTTTAGTTCAAGGTTTATTAACCGTGAAGCAGTATTTCCAAAATGGTAACGAAAGAGAAGTTGCTTTAGCCAATAAAATACAACAGCTTTGGGAAGAAGTAGAATGGGATTGGTATACTAAAGATAATAGTGATGTTTTATATTGGCATTGGTCGCCTGATTATGGCTGGGAAATGAATTTTCCGGTTGGAGGATATAACGAAGCATTAATAATGTATGTTTTAGCAGCTTCTTCTCCCACTCATTCAATTAGCAAAGATGTATATGAAAAAGGATGGGCAAAAAACGGGGATATTGCCAATGATACTGTTTTTTATGGCTTTGAAACTGTTTTAAATCATTACGAAAACAATGATGCTCCAGTTGGCCCACTTTTTTGGGCACACTATTCTTATTTAGGATTAAATCCCAAGGGTCTTGAAGATCAATTTGCTGATTACTGGAAACTAAATCAAAATCATGCTAAAATTCATTATGCATATTGTGTAGATAATCCAGCAAATTTTGAAGGATATGGTAAAAATATGTGGGGTCTTACTTCTAGCTACTCTATGAAAGGATACTCGGGTCATAATCCTACGCGAGATCTTGGAGTAATATCACCTACAGCAGCATTGTCGTCTTTTCCATATACTCCTAAAGAAAGTATGCAGATGCTAAAATATTTATACAATAATGCAGATAGTTTGGTTGGAAAATACGGACCTTATGATGCTTTCAGTCATGAAAATAATTGGTATTTGCCAAGATATTTGGCAATAGACCAAGGACCAATTCCGGTGATGATAGAAAACTATAGAAGTGGATTGTTGTGGAATTTATTTATGCAAAATCAAGACTTGAAAAGGGGATTAAAGAAATTGGGATTTTACTATGAGTAAAAAAACTAAATATCAACATTTAATTATTTATTTTCTTGCCTTTCTTATTAATATCGGAAGTGCTAATTCTCAAGAATTTGCTTATGATAAAGTTTTTTTCGAGAATAGCATCATGTATGGTTCATATTACTTTACTTCAGTCAAGTATTCTGGGAAAAGCTGGATAAAACAAACCCGGTCTAAACTTCCGGTTTCTGATAAATATGCTTTTACTGTTGGAAATTCTTTAGAATTAGAATACTCTTCTTCAGATGAAGGAAATTGGTCTGCTATTGTATTATATGATGATATAAGAGGGATTGATTTTTTTAATCCAGCAACTCATTTGTCATTTTGGATTCATATTGGAATAGTTAAAGATTTAAATTCACTTCCAAAGATTGCTCTTTTGATTACCGAAGAAGAAATTTCAAAGGAGATACATTTAAAAAAATATATAACATCAAATAATAGAAATTGGCAAAGAGTATTAATTCCATTAACAGATTTTTATAATGAAATTTCTTCATCAAATATTACTGGAGTTAAATATTCACAAAGTGGCGTAACTATTAGTACAAATCAACTATTTATTGATCAGATTGAACTAGTTAATATCTCAAATAATAGAAGTGTTGAACAAAATCCTGAACTTACATCCACCAAAGGCTATCAAAGTCATGTAGATATTAAGTGGAAACCTTTGGTTGATAAGAATATACGTTATATTAAAATTTATCGGTCTATAAAGGATGACAATAATTACCAAGCTGTTGGTATTCAATCACCATGGATTCCTGGTTTTACAGATTTCATCGGAGATAATAAATCAACCGAGTTTTCATATAGAATCACTTTTTTAGATGATAATTATAAGGAAACTTCATTTTCCAACATAATGTCTGCCAAAACAAAGATTATGACCGATGAAGATTTTTTGGATATGATCCAGGAATCTAATTTCAGATATTATTGGGAAGGTGCAGAAGTAAATTCTGGCCTAGCCTTAGAAAATATACCTGGAAGAAATTCTATGATAGCTCTCGGAGCTTCGGGATTTGGTATTATGGCAATAATTACTGGAGTTGAAAGAGACTATATTTCAAAAGATGAAGCTATAGATAGATTTTTAAAGATAATTCAATTTTTAAAAGAAGCAGATAGGTTTCATGGTGTTTATCCGCATTTCTTAGATGGAGAAACAGGGAAAATAGTTCCTTTTTTTGGTTTAAAAGACAACGGTGGCGATTTGGTTGAGACATCCTTCTTAATGCAAGGTTTGTTAACAGCTCGACAATATTTTGATGGTAAAAACATTAGAGAAGCTGAAATTAGAAATGCGATTACAGAAATTTGGAATAATGTAGAGTGGGATTGGCATAAAAGATTTCCTAATTCCGATTTTTTATATTGGCATTGGTCGCCTGATCAAGAATGGATTATAAATCATAAACTTATTGGCTGGAACGAAACCTTGATTACTTATTTTTTAGCAATCGCATCACCAACTCATAGTGTGCCAGCTTCGATGTATTATTCCGGTTGGGCAAGTCAGTTAGATGAGGCTATAGACTATCGCTCAAATTGGGGAAATACAACTCAAGGTTCAAAATATATAAATGGAAACAATTATTTTGGCATAGAACTTCCAGTTGGTGTATCTAATGGAGGACCTTTATTTTTTACTCATTATTCATTTTTAGGATTAAATCCTCATGAAATGACAGATAAATATGTCAACTACTTTGAAAATAATAAAAAAATTGCACAAATAAATCAACGCTACTGCATTGAAAACCCTAAAAACTATATTGGCTATGGCGAAGATTGTTGGGGTCTTACAGCTAGCGATGGCCCTTATGATTATTCGGCTAATGAACCTAAATACGAGAAAGATGTTGGTAAAATGACACCAACTGGAGCTTTAGCAAGTTTCCCATATACACCAGAAGCTTCAATGAAGGCACTTAAAAATTATTATCTGAATTATGGAGATTTTCTATATGGATATTACGGATTTCGGGATGCATTTTCATTAACTGATAATTGGTGTTCGCCACTATTTATGGGATTAAATCAAGCCCCAATTACTGTTATGATCGAAAATTATAGAACCGGTTTATTATGGAATCTGTTTATGCAAAATGAGAATGTGCAAACAGGATTAAAGAAACTTAATTTTGCAAATCATTATTTAAAAGAAAATGAATAAAGTCAAACTCTTAATTTTTAGCCTTGTCATTTTTATTTCTTCGTGCAAAGAGGATAAATATGTTTATGAACCTGTTGAGTTTCCTGATCTTACAACTATTGCAGATGAAGAATTATTAGACCTTACTCAAAGAGAAACCTTTAAATATTTCTGGGATTTTGCGGAAAGTAATTCAGGTTGTGCTCGCGAACGTTATCATCCTGATGATCCAAATTATGATGCACATACTGTAGCAACTGGAGGAACTGGTTTTGGCTTAATGGCCATTTTGGTAGGTATAGAACGAAATTTTATTACAAAAGATCAGGGTGTTGAACGATTTGTTAAAATTTTGAATTTTTTGGAGAATGCTGATCGTTTTCATGGTGCCTGGCCTCATTGGATAGATGGAACTAACGGAAATGTTAAGCCTTTTAGTACAATGGATAATGGTGGTGATTTGGTTGAAACGGCATATTTAGCTCAAGGCTTGGTTTGCATAAAAGAATATTTTAAAAACGGTACCGATGCTGAGAAAGAAGTTGCGGATAAAGCTGACCAATTGTGGAAAAAAATAGAATGGGATTGGTATACGCAAAATCAAGACGTATTATATTGGCATTGGAGTCCTGATTACGACTTCAGCATAAATTTTCAATTGAAAGGCTATAATGAAGTTCTAATTACATACATTATGGCAGCATCTTCACCCGATTTTGGAATAAACAAAAAAGCTTATACCGATGGTTGGGCATCAAATGGAGGTATAAAATCGAACCAAATTACTTATGGTTATCCTTTATTGGTAAGGCATAATGGCAATCAAGTTTATGGTGGGCCACTTTTTTGGGCGCATTATTCTTTTCTTGGATTAAACCCAACTAATCTTTCAGATGAATACGTGAATTATTGGAATGTAAATGTTAGTCATTCTCAAATTAATTATAATTATTGCGTTGCCAACCCCAAAAATTATACAGACTATGGCATTGATTGTTGGGGATTAACAGCTAGCTATACACGCACTGCAGATGGCGGTTTAAGTTATTCTGCACATAGACCTTCAAATGACCTAGGAGTTATTTCTCCGACTGCTGCAGTAAGCTCCATTCCATATACTCCTGAGGAATCGATGAGAGCTCTTCATTATTTTTATCGAAATAAAGACAAACTTCTAGGTCCGGCAGGATTTTATGATGCTTTTAGTCCAGAATATGGCTATTGGGTTTCAGGAACTTATTTGGCTATAGATCAAGGTCCAATTATTAGTATGATCGAAAATTACAGATCAGGCCTATTATGGAATCTGTTTATGCAAAATGAAGATATTCAAAAAGGCTTGGATAAACTTGGATTTACCTATTAAAAATTAATTAATTCGTGTATTAACGGCATTCCTAATAAAATTCAAACATATCAATAACAAAATAATCAGAATACTAATGTTACAAAAACCATTTTTTATAATTACTGTTTTACTTGCTGTCCTAACATTAGCTTGCAATAATGATGTTGATACTTTAAAAACCAGCCATTCAACACAGTATGATGTACAAGTAGATTCTCTATTGAAGTTGATGACTTTTGAAGAAAAACTTGGTCAATTAAATTTACCTGGATCGGGAGATATAATTACAGGACAAGCAAAAAGCTCCGATATCGCGAAAAAAATTAAGGAAGGAAAAGTAGGTGGAGTACTTAGCATAAAATCCGTCAAAAAAATAAAGGAAATTCAGAAAATTGCTGTTGAAGAAAGCAGGTTAAAAATACCACTCCTTTTTGGAATGGATATAATTCACGGATATGAAACAACATTTCCAATTCCTTTAGGTTTATCAGCTTCGTGGGACATGGATTTGATCGAAAAAACAGCACGTATGGCTGCTCAAGAAGCAAGTGCCGATGGTATTAATTGGACATTTTCTCCAATGGTTGATATTTCAAGAGACCCCAGGTGGGGCAGGGTTGCCGAAGCTTCAGGGGAAGATGCCTTTTTAGGTGGTGAAATCGCAAAAGCAATGGTACGAGGTTATCAGGGAGATGATTTATCAAACAGCAATACAATTATGTCTTGTGTTAAACATTTTGCATTATACGGCGCTCCAGATGCAGGAAGAGATTATGGGACAGTTGATATGAGTCGACAAAGAATGTATAACGATTATTTTCCGCCTTATAAAGCAGCTATTGACGCCGGAGTAGGATCTGTAATGTCTTCTTTCAACGAAGTAGATGGTATTCCTGCAACAGGTAATAAATGGTTACTTACTGAAGTCTTAAGGAATCAATGGGGGTTTGATGGTTTTGTGGTTACAGATTATACTGGTATAAATGAAATGATCGAACATGGAATGGGAGATTTAAAAGAAAGTGCTGCTATAGCTCTCAAAGCTGGAACTGACATGGATATGATTGGTGAAGGTTTTTTAACTACACTGACAAAGTCCCTAGAAGATGGTACAGTAAGCATAGATGATATTGATAAGGCAGTTAAAAGAATTTTAACCGCCAAATATAAGTTGGGTTTATTTGATGATCCATATAAATATTGTGACGAAAATAGGGCTAAAACTGAAATATTCACAAAAGAAAATAGAGCTTTTGCCAGAAAAGTTGCTGCTGAAACAATGGTTTTATTAAAAAATGAAAACCAATTATTACCTTTAAAAAAATCTGGTAAAATTGCACTTATAGGTCCTTTAGCAAATACCAGAGAAAACATGCCCGGTACTTGGAGCGTTGCAACTGATCATAAAAAGGCTTATTCATTTTTGGAAGGTCTTGAAGCTGTTGCTGGAGATAAGGCAACGATTCTTTATGCCAAAGGAAGTAATCTGGATTATGATGAGGATTTTGAGCGAAAAGCAACGATGTTTGGGAAAGAATTACAAAGAGATAATAGAACTGACAAACAATTACTTGACGAAGCTCTTAAAGTAGCTTCAAAAGCTGATGTGATTATTGCTGCTTTAGGCGAATCTGCCGAAATGAGTGGCGAGAGTAGTAGCAGAACTAATCTTGAGATTCCACAAGCTCAAAAAGACCTTCTAAACGCTTTATTAAAAACAGGAAAACCTGTAGTCTTGACTTTGTTTACGGGCAGGCCTTTAGTATTAGTTGAAGAAAATAAAACAGTTCCTGCCATACTTAATGTTTGGTTTCCGGGAAGCGAAGGTGGATTACCAATTGCAGACGTATTATTCGGAGATGTTAACCCATCCGGAAAATTAACAGCTACTTTCCCTCGAAATGTTGGTCAAATTCCAATTTTTTATAATCATAAAAATACGGGTCGGCCTCTTGGAAATAGTGAAGGTAAGTTTGAGAAATTTACTTCAAACTATATTGACGAAGTAAATGAGCCACTTTACCCTTTCGGTTTTGGATTGAGTTATACCTCATTCCATTATTCCCATCTAAAATTAAGTGCTGATAAAATGGCAAAAAACGGATCAATTGATATTACTGTCGAAGTAACAAATACCGGAAATTTTGATGGAAAAGAAATTGTTCAATTATACATTCGCGACCTTGTTGGCTCAGTTACCAGACCTGTGAAAGAACTAAAAGGATTTAAGAAAATAGCTTTAAAAAAAGGACAAACCGAAACAGTAACATTCACTTTATCAGTTGAAGATTTAAAGTTCTACAATTATGATATAGATTTTGTTGCAGAGCCAGGCGATTTTGAAGTCTTTGTTGGAGCAAGTTCTGTTGAAAATTTAAAATCAGAATTTGAATTAACCAAATAATTTAGATTTAATGAAAACTCTGAAGGAATCGGCACAAATCTTCGTTTTTCTCTAAATCCAGTTTTCTTTTCAATCGATATCTATGAGTTTCAATACCGCGTATTGAAATATTAAGCAATGGCGCAATCTCTTTAGTAGATAAATCCATTTTCAGAAAAGCACACATTTTAAGATCTTTGCGTGTTAGATTGGGGAATTTTATTTTTAATTGATTAAAGAACTCTTCGTGGACTTGGTTGAAATTGCTTTCAAAAATATCCCATTGGTCTTCATGTTCAATTGAATAATCAATTTGGCGGATTAGTTTCTTAAAAGAATACTGATTTTTAAAATCATCCTTATCTAAAAGTAAGTCGTTTTTCAATTGAAGAAGAGTTTCGTTCTTTTTAACTAATGCCATTGCTGTATTCGCTAATTGCTTACTTTTTAGCTTTATATCATTTCTCAAAGAGTCGTTTCTTAGTTTTATAATAGCTTTCTCATTTTCATAAGTTTGCTTTTCAAGCATTTTTTTTTGCGATTCTTCATACTTTATTTGAAGTAATTTTTGTTCCTTATTAATTTTTTTTACATAAAATAAATAGATTATTGATCCACTTATTAGAAATATGAAACTGTAAAGCAGAAATCCAATAGTATCTTTAAACCAGGGAGGAGTTACTGAAAATTCTAATTGTAAAGAATCTGAGATATTATTGTGGTTATCAACTGTTCTCATAGATAAAAGATATTCTCCATCTGATAGATTTGAGAATTCTATTAACCCATTTTCAAATTTTGTCCATGTTGAATATATATTAATATTAGAAAGTTTATATTCAAAATTTAAATCTTGAGCAAAAGGAGCAGTTACGGTTATTTTAATGTTATTGTTTCGAAATGGAAGGGTAATATTATCAGTATTTAATTCAATTAGCTGGTTATTCACAACTATTTTCGCAATCCTGGGTTCTTCTAATATTTCTTTCGATGAAAAGTTTGCTGTGTTTATCAGCATAAATCCATCATATAAATTTAATGCAGCAGTAGTATCATTAATCCTAGAAACATTTTCATTACCGCTGTTAAGTCTTTTATTATAATATTTTCTTGGAATGGAGATGCTGTTAAAGTCATTAATATTTGTCCCAAAGTTTAAAGAATTGTTTGTTTTAAATACAGTTTTAAGTAAGTCTTCTTCTGAAATTATATAGCTGTTTTTTCCGATATTTTCATTTAACAAATCGTAGGGAACTATGCTATCAACTAATGGTTCATATTTTTGCCATCCATGTTTTGTATGAAATGCAATCGTATTCTTAAGATTGTATATTTTTACATAATAGTCCGTCCAAATTCCTTTATTGATATAGTCTTGCAAATCAATAATTTGAGAATAGTCATTATTAAACTTAACTCTAAACAGGCCTTTATTTGCATGACCAATCCAAGCAATATATTCATCTTCAAAAACAAGAAATTTAACAGGTAAAGTTGTTTCCCCTAAATGTTTAACTTTCCATTCTCCATTCGTTTTAATAAAACTGGATAAACCTGAATATGTTCCCTGTAAATAAATATTTCTTTGATTTGGAACTTTTTTGATTATCCAAGCTCCGGTTGAGTTTGGTATAAATTCAATTTTATTTTTTTTAACCAGATAAGTCCCGTTATTATGACAACAGAATAGTTCTCCTTCTATTTCCTGCAAACTCCAAACATGTCCCTGCGAACCTTCAATAAATTCGATCTTTTCGTTTTCATCAACAAAATATAAACCTGTATTACTTCCAATATAGATAGTGTCATTATAGTTGATAACATCGTAAACGGCACCAAGTTTTCCCGAGATATCATTATAATAGTAATTAGGTGAGTTTAAATCTACAAAGGCTATTCCATTATCCAATCCTAACCAAAGTATATTGTCATTTGTAACATGCTGACCCAATACCGTATTGTTTATAAGACCAATATCCTTATTGATATTATATAAAACATTACCTGAATTATCGGTTATATATACTCCGTTTTTTATAGTACCGAAAATCATGTTCCCATTTTGTAATTGAGAATATCTATTGAGTTGATATTTTTTTAGAAGTGGATTTATTTCAGTATTAAAAGGAGAAATAGTATAATTTTCCAAAATAAAACAGCCTTTTAATTCGGTATTAATTAGGAGCTGATTATTGTTTTTTGATACAATCGAAACAGTTTTTGTATTGTATAATTCGTCAGAATAAAAATATGGGACTAATGTCTGATTTTCTAATATAAAAATTCCATTATCCAAAGAAGAAACATAAAGTTTGTCATTAACTACATCGCACGACATAATAACCGACTCCAATTTCAAACTAATAATTTCTTCATCCTTATAGATATAAATATTAGAAAATGAGCGAAATACAAGAGCATCTTTATAAAGTATAATTTCCCAAAACGCTTCATCATTTCGATTATCTATTTTTGTATCAATATTCAAAAGTGAAGTATATTCTAAATCGCCTTTATTATTTCTTTCAAAAAAGCCAAACTCTTCGTAGGAGCCTACATATATTTTATTTTTATGTTCTAGTATAGATCTTATTGTTGTTCTATTAGGTAATTCCCAAAAATTCCAGTTTAGTCCATCATATTCCAGCAGACCATCATTGTTAGCAACGTATAATTTCCCGTCTCCAGATTTGGTAATATCCCAATTTTGATTTGCAGCTTTATAATCTGATAATGAATAATTTTGGAAATAATGCGAATACTGTGCTGATACTGATTTAGACAGAAGTATTAAAAATAAAATAAAATAATAGAATCTATTGTAATATTTCAAGCGCATCTTCGAATTTCTTTAGAATATTAAAACCTTTGAACTTCATAAGAAGCCAAATTTAGCTATTATTTTTAAAGCAAATTTAACATTGATAAGACTATATCTAAATCAATTGCTTTACAATTGAAATTCACTATTACACTTTAAAGGAAAATAAAAGTTTGATTTTTATTCTTCCCAATCTAAAAGCAATTCGAGAATAAAAATGCGTTTCCCGAAATTTTGGTAGTTTGCTTGAAAAAATATTATTCCTAATATTGGGAAAAATTGTAACATCACATTCTGCAGAAAAGGATAAGCGTTTTCACTATACACGATATAAAATTGCATCAACATCAGAATTGCAATAATAACACCGAAAGCGATTAAACTAAATTTCTTCTGTTTCTTGTTTTTCAGGAGTTGCTTTTTAATATAATCTTTAGGAATGCTGTTTTTTTTAAACGTCTGTCTGTCAGCATAAAGCATAATGCTGTTGTGTTTCATTTCTTCTATTAGTTTTTGCTTAATAGTTTCTTTATTCATAGATGTGCATATTTCGAGTAAAAATAGCTAATTTATTACAGTATAAAACAAGCAATCAGATTTTCTATAATCTTTCGTATTTTTGCGTGAAATATTAAACCTATGAACATTCTCTATCCCCTAAAATTTCAACCCATTTTCCGTGACAAAATTTGGGGCGGACAAAAAATAAAAACTATTTTAAATCAAGATTTTGACGATTTACACAATTGCGGAGAGCTTTGGGCATTGTCTGGTTATCCTGGATCGGAAAGTATTGTTGCTAACGGCTTTTTGGCGGGAAACGAATTAAACGAATTGGTTGAAGTTTATATGGATGAACTTGTGGGCGAGAAAAACCACGAAACTTATGGTAATGTTTTTCCTTTGCTTATAAAAATTCTTGATGCAAATGATTGGCTTTCTATTCAGGTTCATCCTGATGATAATTTAGCACGTCAACGTGGATTGGAAGGCGGAAAAACAGAAATGTGGTATATCCTTCAAGCCGATAAAGATGCCAAGTTAATTGCCGGTTTCAATCAAAAAGTAAATCAGCAGACTTATCTGCAAAAAATAGAAGATAAACAACTTCCCGAAATTATGAATTTCGAAGATGTGAAAGCAGGTGATGTGTATTATATGCCTGCCGGAAGAGTTCATGCTTTAGGTCCCGGTATTTTACTTGCTGAAATTCAGCAAACAAGTGATACAACTTATCGAATTTACGATTGGGATCGGGTTGATAATCAGGGAAATAGTCGCGAATTGCACCTTAAAGATGCTATGGCTGCCATCGACTTCGATATAGCTGATTCATATAAAAGTCACTATACAAAAAAGAAAAACGAAACTGTTTCTCTTGTTAAAAGCGAGCATTTTGTTACTAATCTTATCGATTTGGATGTCTCAATTGAAAAGGATTTTTCTGATTTAGATTCCTTTGTAATTTATCTCTGTGCCGAAGGTGTTTTTGAATTGGATGATAAAGTACACGATAAGGTTTTACTTAGCGCAGGTGAGGTTGTTCTAATTCCTGCTTCTACTGCTCATATCCATCTAAAACCATTAAATTCAGCTAAAGTGATTGAAGTGTACATTTTACCGACGGACAAAAACTAAGTCTTTTTTTTGCTTTTAAGTATGCGTTCTAATTTTAAGTTAAGCAACTCTAAATTTATTGGCTTTTTTAAATATTCTATAACACCGAGTTCCAGTCCTTTTAATTCAAATTTTTCATCCGTTAATGAAGTCATAAAAATCACTGGAATATGAATTTCTTTTTCATTCATATAATTCATTAACTGAAAGCCATCGAAATTAGGCATATTTATGTCGCTTAAGATTACATCAAATTTGGAATTAGAAATTTTCATTAATGCTTCAACTCCATCAGATGCTAAAACAACATTGTAATTCTTTGTTGATAGCATTTCTTTAATAATCTTTCTAAAGATTAGATCGTCTTCAACCACTAGAATATTACCTGCTTTTTCATTTGAATATTTAGTTTCGTCCTCTGGTATCATTTTAGAGAAAAGCTCATCCAAATCTACCCACATACAAGACGATGCAGTATCTGACATAGCGTAGGGGACAATAAGTTTGCCATTATGAATAATTGAGCCGCAAGAATATACAACATTTGGAACATAGCCTTCTCGCTCTTTTTTATTTGGTACTAAAAGAGGCTCTTCCAATCTTCCAATAATTTTAGTAGGATCTTCCAAATCAAGTAATATCGCACCTAATGAATATTGTCTCATAGTACCAACTCCGTGAGTTATCAGCAGCCATCCACGTTCAGTTTCAATTGGAGATCCGCTATTCCCAATCTGAACACATTCCCAAGGATAAATTGGTTCTTGCAATAGTTGGGCTTCTTGCCATACATTTATATCATTCGAGAATCCTATATAGTTGTTTATACCATCAATTCTTGATACCATCGCATATTTTCCATTGATTTTTCTGGGAAACAGGGCCATTCCTTTGTTTTGAGCTTTTTCGCCATATAGAGGAATAACTTTAAAATGATAGAAATCAGTAGTTTCAATCAGTTTTGGCAAAATTGTATAACCATTATATGCGGTGTAGGTTGCATAATATACAATACTTCCATCGTCGTTTGTAAACTTTACAAAACGAGCATCTTCAATTCCATTGCTTTCTGATGCTGAAATAGGAAAAATAACGCGATCACTTATGGCAGTATCCAGCGAAAAAGTAATCTCATGATTCGAACTTGCCAGCCAATGAACTGCATCCAAAACATGTTTATTCGACGGAGTTTGTCTTACTTCTTCTCTTGATAGATTTACAGCTTCAGTCAATTGATTATAATCAAAATGGTCTGGTAATCTATTTATTACTAAATCGATAACTATTTTTTTGGTTACTTCCATTTCGCTAAGTTTAGCCAAAAAATCAATTTTTGTGTACTGGCTTTTGCGAATAACTTCAGCTTCATCAACCAATCGATTAGATTCATAAAAATCGATACTGCCGTTAGCATTAACAATTCCTCCCCTGAATACAATAGAAGAAATATGACCCTCACCGGTAGCTCTAAAACTTACAATAACCCTTTTTTGGCCTTCTATAAGATTACTCTGATCAGGATCTTCAACCATGCTTGGGTTAAAAAATGCTGCCGACTCTATAGAGTATTCATGAGTAAAAAACGCACCGATAAGCAATAGTTTAAATTCAGGTATTTCATCAGGATTATATCCTAATTCAACTACAAAATGCCTAACATGATTAAAGTGCTTAGCAAATATTTTCGAAATATTTCTGTGTCGGTCAGAAAAATTACGGAGTGCTTGATTAAATGTGAGTTGTGCTTTTTCATCCTCTATTTCAATAACTTTTTTAATGATTTTTTTAACACGACTTTCGGGCCCTGGGAAAAAGAATCGTACAATGACACGTTGTGGGTCAGGGAGAAAAATTGTCTCTAATCTGTTAACATTAATCGCCATTTTTTATCATTTAAAGATTAACACTTATATAGATATATTTTAATCAACCGTTTTAAAAAATTAAGATTCGAATGTAAGGAAAATAATAGAATTAAAGAAGTATTTAATGGAATCCCAACTCTTAATATTAGCATTTTTCTTCAACTGATAGAAAAGTTAAATGAGCAATCAACCACGCTAGCAAGCTTTCTCCACCTTGGTTTAAATTTAGATTGTCTTCAAACAAACCATCGGCACAGCCTTTTGTTTGTTGGTCGTAAATTGATGCGCCAAGATCATTATTCCCTAAGAACCAAGAAAAGGCTGACTTTGATTTATTCTTATACTTTTTGTCATTTGTTAATTTATAAAGACATTGATATAGCAATACAAAAGCCATTGCATCAATGGGTTGCTGAGAGAATGATGATTTTTTGTGCCCTTTCTCCAGCCATTTTTCATTCCCGATTAAGGATAGATGATTATCTTTATAACTTACCTTTTCCAAAAAAGTAAGGCTTTCCATTGCCACATCAAAATATTCCTGTTTTTTAAAATATGATGCTCCATAAAACATTGCTAAAGGTAAAATAGCATTGTCGTATGATAATTTATTTTCATACCATCGCCAATTTTTATCAGAAACCGTTTTGTAAGAGATATAAAGTTTTTGCAGAAAATCTTTAAGCTGAAATTCTACTGATTTATCATCTGGATTTTCTTTCAGATAAAATACAATGCCAAGTATTACATTGGCAATACTTTTCAAATCAATTAAATTATTAAAATAGTGAACAGCTTTTCTGAACATTTCATAGGCAAATGCTTTTTGGTTTAACAGTGGCGCATATTTTATTGTGTATCCTAAAGCCCAAATAGCTCTTCCAAATGAATCTTGAGAATAATTATTTAAAAGATGATTTTTGGAATAGCTAAGCATATTAACAAATGATCCATCTTCAACTTGCATATAATTCAAGAAACTCAGAAACTTAGTAATTAATTTTTCTGATTCTCTTGACTTAATATTTCTATTCAATTTTATAGCCATAATTAATGCTCTTGCATTATCATCTGTACAATAGCCATGATTATAATCAGGTAAATTGTAGATTGCATGTTGAAATATACCTGTTGAATCTGTTATAGAATTGAAATGATCTAAGGAAAATTCTGGTTGTGTATTTAAAAAAACATCTTCTGTTTTTATCTTCTGTTTAGTGACTTTTGAAATAGAATTTAGAACAAGTTTATGTGTTTCTTTTCCTATAATTGGCCAAGAAACATTTTTCCCGTATTCAAAAGCTGCCTGCTGCACGGAAAGCAGTTGTTGTGGATGAGATAATAAATTAAGGATTGCTTTCTCAAGTTGTTTATGCGATTCAAAGTCGATAAGGATGCCTCGGCCTTTTTTAAATAATTCAACCGCATGCCAATAGGGTGTTGATATTACAGCAGCTCCCGAGGAAACTGCATAAATAAGTGTTCCACTTGTAATTTGAGCTTCGTTTAGATAAGGTGTAACATAAATATCACAGGCTTGTAAATAGCTTGTAAGTTCAGGCTCATTTACATACTTATCCAAAAAAATAACATTTTCGATAACTCCTAATTCTTCAGCCAACTGCGTTAAACATTCACGATAATCTTCACCTTCATGCTTAATAATATGTGGATGTGTTCTACCAAGAATCACATATCGTATATTGGGATAAATTTTACAAACTTCCGGCAGCGATCTAATGGCAGTTTCTAACCCTTTTGATCGGCCAATCAATCCAAAGGTCATCAGTATAGTATAATTAGACCAACCCTTTGCTTTTTTTGCATTAATTCTGTCAAATGTTTTAAAAACAGGTGCTCCGTGATGAATTACAGAAATCTTCTCTTTGCGGATATTATGATAGGATATTAAGATATTTAAAGCTGTCTTGCACATTACTATCAACTGAGTAGAAAATAAAATCATATTTTCCAGAATACCTTGTTGATGGAAGTTCAACACCTTTAACACAGAATGTAATGTTACGAATAAAGGAATTTTTATTTGTGTAAAGAATATATTTACAAACAATCCACTATGTCCACCGTAAATTCCAAACTCATGTTGGATATAACAACAATCATAATTACTATTATTAATAATATCTACTGCTTTGTAATAATCATCTTTATTATTTTGACGGATACTTTGTTTTACAATAGAGGGATATTCATACATCTCATCTTGGTCGTTCATTGCAAATACATCAATCTGATTATATAAGGATGTTTTTGCATCTTTGACTTGCAATAAGGAATCAACAAAATTTTCCGTAAATGTGGCTATTCCACATTTTCGAGGGGGGTAGTTTCCTATTACTGCAATTTTCATTTTAATGGAGCATTAACAAAAGTGAAATGTCAAATTTTTATTCGTTGGCACTATTTAGCTTAATATTTGAAATTTTGAATATGAAAACAGCAAATCTATCAGCTCAAGTTTTTCAATAAATGAATATCAATTTATAACATTACCTACAAATATACAAAATTCGCTTAGGAAATGGTTGAAAATTAATGTCTGATCAGGGCATACGTATCTAATTTAACCGCAGAGAGCCGCTGAGAATTTACGCAGAGAGTCGCAGAGTTTAGAATTTTATATAGTCTTCGTTTTCTATTTTTATTTTCTTCTTTGCGGTTCTTCGTGTCTTCTTTGCGGAACTTTGCGGTAAAAATAATTAGCACTAAGTTTATTTTAGTCTAAAAAAGATGAACATATTGATTGGGATTTATTTGACTTAATGGTTCATGAAATTTAAATACAACGATTTTTAAGATGCGTTTGCCCTTAAAGCCTGATTAGCTCCTTTATTCCACTATAATTAACAAGAAATTCATCACCTTTTTTTAAAATCGATTTTTCCATTTCGTTTTTGGCGTTAGCATTTGCTAAACCAATGCTTGTAAATTTGGTAATTGCGTTATGCTTTTGTGCATGTTCCTGGATTAATTTGATTTGATGATTAGTAGGCAAATCTCCAATATCAGGATAGGCGGCAGTCTGAACTACGATGAAATATAGCTGATTACTTTTACGTGCAACAATCTGAGGATAAGTTTCTAAATCAGGCTCGACACTCAAAACTTCAAAGCCATTGTTGGTAAGTTCGCGATACATAAAACGCAAACCAAAAATATGAATATCATCCAAATTCATAAAGTTAATTTTATCATTTCAAAAGTAATGCTTTTCTTTGAAAATAATTATCACTTTTCAGTGCGTAGAATTGCATAGTTATTTGTTAAAAAAATCTTCTCCTTTAGAATGATTTTATATTGTTATTGTAATAACAAATTACTTTGCTCAGCATTAATTTCGATGTATCTTTGCAAATTGAAAAAATAAAAATAAATTGTAAGATGAAACATCTCTGGTAAATAGCTTTGAAAAGCTGGAGAATCATTATAATAGATGTTCTGCCGAAGATAGCCCTTCGGGACATCTAATCAAAAAATAAAAATATTAACAGATGAAACAAAGCATAAAGAAAAATCGCCTTTTTGATGCATTTCCCGCAATATCAACTAAAGAATGGGAAGCTCAGCTAAAAAAGGATTTAAAGGGTGCGGACTACGAAAAGACTTTGTTCAAGAGTACACGAGAAGGTTTTCAACTTAAACCTTTTTATCGAAATGATGATTTAAACGAAAGTCAACTTGATAATAATTCTCCCGGAAATTTTCCTTTTTTACGTGGAATCAAATCAGACAACAACTGGCTCATTCGTCAGGATATCATAGTCGATAACATTTCTAATGCAAATAAAAAGGCTATTGAGTTGACATCTAAAGGTGTTAATTCCATTGGATTTTTATTTTCCGATCAATTTCAGCCAACGGTTAAAGATATTGAGGATTTGATGGAGAATATCAATGCCGAAGAGTTTGAAGTGAATTTTATGTGTGGAATGTCTTCCCATAAAATTATTGCTATATATGAGGGATTGGTAGTCAAATATAAACGAGACCCAAAAAAGCTTCAAGCATCTGTTGATTTTGATCCTTTTATGGCCTACACATTCCGAGGCAAACTTTGTCAAATCGATGATTATGCTTTCATTCATTCTAAACAACTAGTTCATTCAGTAAAGACGATGCCAAATTTTAGGGTTTTAGGAGTGCATGGTCATAATCTTCGTAATGCAGGAGCAACTATTGTACAGGAATTGGCATTCTCTATTGCACAAGGAGTTGAATATATGGGTAGGTTAACTGATTTAGGATTATCAGTTGATAAAATTGCAAATCGGATTAAGTTTAATTTTGGTGTTGGGTCTAATTATTTTATGGAAATCGCCAAACTTCGTGCAGCTCGATATCTATGGTCAAAAGCTTTATCTGCTTTTGAACTCGAAAATAAAGATTCTGCTAAAATGCATATTCATTCTGTCTCAACATCTTGGAATAAAAGCATTTACGATTCACATGTGAATATATTACGCACAAGTACTGAAGGTATGTCGGCTGTATTGGGTGGAGCTAATAGTTTAAGCCTTACAGCTTACGATATGCCATATAAAACAACAACACCTTTTTCTGAAAGAATAGCGCGTAATCAGCAATTATTATTTAAAGAAGAAAGTTTTTTGAATAAGGTTGTCGATCCGGCAGGAGGCTCATATTATATCGAAAGTTTAACCAATTCGTTGGTACAGGAAGCATGGAAATTATTTTTACGTATTGATAAATTAGGCGGATATATTTCAGCTTTGCAAAGTGGGTTTGTACAAGAAGCAATTGAAGCTGAAGCAGAACAAAGCAGAGATGACTTAGCTGTTCGGAAAGAAATTGTTTTGGGAAGCAATCAGTATCCGAATTTTACAGAAAGTATTGATAAAATGTTAAGTCCCGATGTATTTGAAACTTTGGATTTAAGAATGCCTAATGCTGAAATTAAAACTTTAAAGCAATCTCGGTTGAGCCAAAAAATTGAATCTATTCGCCAGAAAACTGATCAATATTCTCAAAAAAATAAACGGCCCAAAGCTTTTATGCTTCCATTGGGCAATAAAAATATGCGTCTTGCTCGATCTCAATTTGCCTGCAATTATTTTGCCTGCGCAGGTTTTGATGTAGAAGATAATATTGGATTTGAAGATGTAGCTGAAGGAATAAATGCAGCAATTGAATCAAAAGCAGATATAATTGTTATTTGCTCTAGCGATACTGAATATCCGGCATTTGCCGAAGCTGTTTTTGATAAATTACAATATCACTCTATTTTGGTCATAGCAGGTTATCCTAAAGCTTCCATTGAAGAAATTGAATCGATTGGGATAACTAATTTTATTCATGCTAAATCGAATACTGTTAAAGATTTGCGAAAGTATCAATTTGAGTTGGGTATAGAATAAATAAAAATTTAAGCAGATGAATCCTGATTTTAAAAAAATAGATATAGGTAAACCTTACATCACTGAAAATTCTAAAAAGAACTCAGTTTCAGATGTATGGAAAACAGCTGAAGGTATCGATGTTAAATCGATATATACATCCGATGATTTGAAAGAGATTGTGCATTTGGACTTTGCCGCTGGCATTCCGCCATTTTTGCGAGGACCATATTCGGGAATGTATGTTACTCGTCCTTGGACTATTCGTCAATATGCCGGATTTTCTACGGCTGAAGAATCCAATGCTTTTTATCGCAGGAATTTAGCAGCTGGACAAAAAGGATTGTCCATTGCTTTCGATTTAGCAACTCATCGCGGATATGATTCTGATCATGAGCGAGTTGAAGGTGATGTAGGAAAAGCCGGTGTTGCCGTTGATTCCATACTCGACATGGAAATTCTTTTCGATCAAATTCCATTGGATAAAATGTCTGTTTCCATGACAATGAACGGTGCTGTTTTACCCATTTTAGCATTTTATATTGTTGCCGGATTAGAACAGGGAGCGAAACTTGAAGATTTGAGCGGAACCATTCAAAACGATATTTTAAAAGAGTTTATGGTGCGTAATACTTATATATATCCGCCTTTGCCGAGCATGAAAATAATTGCGGATATTTTTGAGTATTCATCTAAATATATGCCCAAATTCAACTCAATCTCTATTTCAGGATATCATATACAGGAAGCTGGAGGAACGGCAGATATTGAATTGGCTTATACTTTGGCAGATGGATTGGAATATTTGAAAGCCGGAATTGCAGCTGGGATGGATATTGATACTTTTGCTCCTCGTATATCGTTTTTTTGGGGCGTGGGAATGAATCATTTTATGGAAATTGCTAAAATGCGTGCCGCTCGTATGCTGTGGGCCAAGATTGTAAAAAGATTTAATCCAAAAAACCCAAAATCAATGGCATTACGAACACATTCGCAAACATCAGGTTGGAGTTTAACTTTGCAAGACCCGTTTAATAATATTACACGAACGGCAATTGAAGCTTTGGCAGCAGCCTTGGGTCATACTCAATCTCTTCATACAAATGCTTTAGATGAAGCCATTGCATTGCCAACAGACTTTTCAGCAAGAATTGCAAGAAATACACAAATCTATCTTCAAGAAGAAACTCATATTACTGAAACTGTTGATCCTTGGGCAGGTTCATATTATGTTGAATCTCTTACAAAAGAAATCGCTGAAAAAGCTTGGGCTTTAATCGAAGAAGTTGAAGAATTGGGAGGAATGGCCAAAGCAATTGAAACAGGAATTCCTAAAATGAGAATTGAAGAAGCTTCAGCACGAAAACAAGCAAGGATAGATTCTAATAAAGATATTATTGTTGGAGTGAATAAATATCGACTCGAAAAGGAAGAACCACTGGAAACTCTTGTTGTAGATAATACTGCTGTTCGTGATTCTCAAATTAAAAGATTGGCTAAATTACGTGTAGAAAGAGATAATGTTGCTGTTGAAAAAGCATTGAAATCCTTAACAAAAGCTGCTAAAACAGGTAAAGGAAATTTATTGGAATTAGCTGTTGATGCTGCAAAAAAACGAGCAAGTTTGGGCGAGATTTCTTATGCGCTTGAAAAAGAATTTGGTCGATACAGCGCCACTATCCGCTCTATTTCAGGAGTTTATTCAAACGAAAATAAAGATGATAAGATGTTTACAGAAGCTGTTGCCCTAGCTAATAAATTTGCCGAGAAAGAAGGTCGCCGACCTCGTATTATGGTTGCGAAAATGGGACAAGATGGTCATGATCGTGGAGCAAAAGTTGTAGCTACAGGATATGCCGATATTGGTTTTGATGTTGATATCGGACCACTCTTCCAAACTCCTGCGGAAGCTGCCCGACAAGCAATTGAGAATGATGTTCATATTCTCGGAGTTTCGAGTTTAGCGGCTGGACATAAAACTTTGGTTCCAAAAGTAATTGAAGAACTTAAAAAACAGGGAAGAGAAGATATAATGGTAATTGTGGGCGGAGTTATTCCACCACAGGATTATCAGTTTCTTTATGATGAAGGTGTTGCGGCAATATTTGGTCCTGGAACTGTTGTTTCTGATGCTGCTATAAAATTACTCCAGCTATTGCTTGGGGAGGAGAAGGCATAATATTTTGTTGAACTCCATGCGGAGTTCGTTATTCTATACTTCTTTTTTCCTTGCACTTCGTACAGGGCTATTAATATTAAATCCTTTCAGGATTTTGAATGTATGTTATTCATTCCGCCAGTTGATGGATTTTGATGTAAAGTATTCAATTTCAATCCGTCAGTTGATTAATCATTTTTATACGTTGTTATTCAATTCGTTATCTGACGGATTACGTTTTAAAACGTTGTTATTCAATCCATCAGTAGTTGGATAATGTTTTTAAATCACTGTTACACAATCCACCGGAGGTGGATAAATGTGAATAGCCATAGGCGACGCCTATGGTTAAATGCATAAGCAAAGAACCTAAACCACAAAGTGGTTTAACAAATATCCTTGGTGAAATATAATCAAAATAAATATTTTTCATCAAATTTAATCCCATGCTCTTTTAACAATTTAATATACTCATCCCTGAAACTCATTTTCTTATGATACTCTTTCTGATTTTTTACATATTCGATTAAATTATCTTTCGCGGAAATTGAATAAGTAAAAGCACCATATCCAACTTGCCAACCATTAAAGCTTGGATAGATGTTTTCAGTTTTTATAAAACTCGATGCACCAAGTTTTATATCTTTAACTAAATTAGCTACTGCTACAGTTGGATGTATGTGTGTAATGATATGTATGTGATCTGCCACTCCACCTATTCT